>CAZXYA010000441.1:0-7914 GCA_964644655.1 uncultured Saprospiraceae bacterium
CAAGGAACATTCGGGAAAAAATTTAAAGTTGGTTTAACTCTAATTTAAAAATTAGAAATTATATCTTAATCCAAATTGCGCATTCCATCTTGCACTATAAGTACCAGACTGAACGATATTAAATGGATCACCATTAGGTGCTGTAAAATTATATTCTAATTCACCATTGTCATTTCTACTTGATTGAATCAAAGAGAAAGTGTTGCCACCTACAAAATATCTTCTACCCCAGTTGCTATTAATCATATTGGTAAAGTTAAAAATATCAAAAGTCACTTGGATATTTTGTCTTTTACCACCGTTCTTTCCACCGAAGTAAATATCTTGAATCAATTTCAAATCCAATACACCCTCAAATGGCGTTCTTACTCGATTAGGCTCTGCATAATCTCCTCTTCGGCTACTTAAATAATCGTTGCCTTCAATAAATGCATCTAAAGAAGCCCATTGCTGAGCAGCCGTAGGACCACCGTCGATATCGACTAAATTAATTTCACCTGCGCTTTCAGGTACATAAATTAAATCGTTAAAACCTCCGGATTGAGAAATATCTGAAGTTGCAGAGGTATTGTACACAAAGCTATATGGACTACCAGATTTACCTGTATAGAAAATCGAAATAGTCGTATTCGTCACATCAGAGTAATCGAATTTATGCGAGAAGAAAGCAGTTATCCGATGACCAGCATCAAAAGTTGACCGAGTTACAGAAGGGTTATTATTACCTTGAACACTCAAAATGTTTAACCAGTTGGTGTTATTAATAAACCCTCTACCATCCACTAATGCTTCTGCTCTAGTAAAAGAATAAGCTAGATTTAAAGAAGAATTTCTATTAAATTGCTTAGATAGTTGTCCTGTAATGTTGAAAGTATATCCCTCACTTGTATTATCTACCAAAGTAATATTTTCATAAGTAGGATCAATCTTCTCATCAAAATTAATGATTGGGCGATCATCTGCACCTGTTAAATTTTCTGTACTTGGGAAAATATTAATCTGCTTTACGTCCATATTGTTTAAGGTTTTTGTAAACGTAATCTCAGCTGTTCCGTCTAATCCCCAAGGCAATTTTTTGTCCATTGCTAAACTAGCTCTCAAAATTTGAGGATACCTGAAATCTTCTGTAAATAAATCCACATCCCCTGTTGGACTAGCCGTACTTGCTAAGTTGGCGACCCATTCTTGTGGTTGTGTAAAAATTGGTTGTCCAAAGGCTACGTTAAAACCACTATTTAAGCCGTTTCTAATAAACATACCTCCTGGCCATACCCAAGGTACTCTACTTGTAAATACACCAACACCACCTCTTAATTGAGTTGACTTATCACCATTGACATCATAATTGAAACCAACTCTTGGACTCACGTAGATAGAGGTACTAGGTGCTTGACTCGCTCTAGCTCCTTGTAAATCATAGCCTGCTGCTTCTAATAGAGGAATTGTTGTTGTGTTGAAAGCAACATTGTCTAATGGAGGATCATCAGTAAAGATAGGTACATCAAATCTTAAGCCTACAGTTAATTTGAAATCTTTATTAATTTGGATTTCATCTTGTCCATAAACTGCTAATTGCATGGCGTTAAATGATGGTCCTAAATTAGCAGCATCATCTCCTAATCGAATAGCATCTCCGCCAAAAGCTTGCTCATGACCGAATAATAATAAATCAGGATTTTCATCATTTAAGAAACGATTCACCCCATCAAAGAAATATTGGTAACGTGGCGTAGAGAAAATAGTAAATAAGTTCTCAATTTCAAAAAACTCATTATGCGTACCAAAGGTAAAAGAGTGCTTTCCTTTGTATAAATTAAAGTTATTCGTAATCGTAAATACTTTTTGATTAACAATATTAGAAAAAGAGAAGTTATCTGTTCCTACAACTACCGTTCCGTTTCCGTCAGGCATAATAATTTGTGGAAAAGGATCCCCTAAAATATCTCTATCATCGTTTACGGTGGTGTATCCTAAGATTAAGTTATTAGAAGTATTTGGGCTGAAAATACTTTTTAATTCAACCGCGGTAGAATTAGTGGTAGAAGGGAAAATATAACCTACATTACCAAATACAACTCTATTGGCACTTGGAGAAGGGTGAATTTCCGTTGTTCCTTTTACATAACTATGTCTTGCAGATAATTTGTGCTTATCGTTAATATTATAGTCTAATTTTACTAATATTTTCTCTCCGTCAATTGTCTGAGGATTATTTTCAAACCCTCCTGGATCATAACCAAAGTCATCAATCAGTTTCTGACGAATCGCATTCAATTGATTCGCATCAGAATCTCCATTATACTCGCTTTGAATAAATGGTCTTGGTAATTCATCTCGCTGAATCTCAACATTTGCAAAAAAGAATAACTTATTCTTAACCAATGCACCTCCTAATCTAGCACCATAAGTGTTTGCCGTAAAAGGATCTAGTCTAGTTCGAGTAGCATTGTCGTCATCTGTAGGCGTCTTTCCCGAAAGGTTCTCATTTCTATGAAACCAGTAAGCAGATCCTTCTAATTCATTGGTTCCACTTCTTGTTACCGCATTGATACCACCACCAGCAAAGCCACCTAAGGTTACATCATAAGGAGCTAATACTACCTGAATCTGCTCTAAGGCATCAGGAGAAATAGGAGATATACCCGCTTGTCCACCGTTTGTACCAGAGTTTGCTAAACCGAAAACATCGTTATTAACTGCACCATCAATAAAGATAGCGTTGAAACGATTGTTCACTCCGGTAAAAGAAATACCACCGCCGTTCGTTGCACCATTATTGGCAACGTCTGCTTGTGGTGTCAAACGTAAATAATCATTTAATCCTCTATCAGCCGTTGGTAATGTTGCAATTGCTTCTTCTGAAACCTTTGTTTCCGACCCCGTTCTATTTCCGTCAAAAAGTCCACCCGCAGTTACTACGACCTCTTCCAATTGGAGTGCCGCTTCATTCATCTTAATGTTAAAGGACTCCGTTTGTCCAAGATTCAAGTAAATGTCTTTAAGAATATACTCTTCAAAACCCGTATAAGAAACGGTAATCGTGTATGGCCCTCCAACATTAACATTATTCAAAGTGAATAATCCTTCTACATTGGTTGCCGTTCCATACTGGAAGCCAGTAGGTTCGTGGACTGCAATTACATTAGCACCAATTAAGGTTTCGTTGCCATCAGTAATCTGTCCAGTAATTCTAGAGGAAGTAGACCCTTGCCCCCAGGCTGACTGCATCATAAATAGGAATAATACAGTTATAATGCTCAATTTGTAGCATTGATTTTTCATAAACGTTGACTTATGGTTTGAAAAAAAAACGCAAGATACCACTTCCTAAGAGTTTTCTACCTTTTTTAACAAAAAAATCAACGAATGCTAATAAAAATTAAACATAAAGTATAAAATAGAGGTATTTCATGGTAAAATTGTTAAAAAAAAGTTAGGCCTATAATTGACCGTTTATCATAAAAAAAGTGTACCTACCCTATTTAAGGTAGTACACTTATTCTATAAAATGTGGTTTATATCGTACTATTAGCAGCTAACTATGGAAATAGATAAGTGCTTCCAGAACTTGGAGTTCTGGAAACACTATACTCGAATCCTTAGAAACAACCAATTATCGAATAATAATTTTCTTAGCAGTCGTTCGAGTAGCATCAGAAATTTTCACCATATAGATACCGTTTAAATGTCCAATATCTAAAACTGTTTTTAAGTCGCTAGTTTGCTGTTCTGATACTTTTTTTCCAGTAACTTCAAACAATTGAATAGTTGCTAAGTTAGGGGTATTTCGCTCAATCGTTAGTTGGTTATTGGCAGGGTTCGGATAGACAATCGCCAACTTATCGTCTATTATTAAATCTTCTATACTTGTCGTCATGTTATTGCCTGTAATTACTAATTCCATATCTTCTACTAAATTAATCGTGTCTCTAATAGTTATTCCATTGGATTCATACACAATTTCATACATCCCTTTAAAAGCTTGGATATTGGCTATACCGTCAGCAGATGAAGCAATCGTTTCGTCTGTCCACCATTCATTAAAAAGCAGCTCTATAAAAGCATCACTTGCAGGTGTTCGACTCCAATCTCTTCTAAATAAATTAGCCCCTTCATTCATATAGGTTGCTCCGTCCCAAAAACTCCAAAATAGAAAACCATCCATACTTTCGTGACTAAAAATAGCGGTTAGAAAATCTGTTAAATATTGGGCAGCCGTTTGTTCATCGACAAAAGAAGGTAAGTCAAATTCTGTGATTTTTGCTTTTAAGCCAAACTCATTATAAAAATCATCTAAAGTTTCTAAAACAGAGGGAATACCATTTGGAAAACCACCAATATGCCCTTGGAAACCTATCCCTTCAATATCAACGCCTGCGTCTAATAATTCTTGAGTAAATAATTTAAGGTTGTCATAATTTGCATTCCCTGGCTTGGCATTGAGTGATAGGGTGACGAAGTCATTTAGCCAGAGCCCCGTACTCGGGTCAATTGCTCTTGCCTCTTGAAAAATTTCGGCTAAATATTCTCTGCCTGTTGTATAGCCTTCTTGCCCACGGAAATAATCTTCTAAACTTCTATTCGTCGTAATTTCATTTAATACGTCCCATTCTGCAATTTCTCCTTTGATGTCAGGACGATTCAAAATGTCTTCTAAATGTTCGGTGACTCGGTTTTTAATATAGGGAATATCATTTCTATTTTGATTAATGTCATTTGGTAAATTATTAGCGCCAGGCCAAACTAAAGTATGTCCTCTAATTTCAATATCATTTCTTCGTAACCATTGTACAGCATTAGCTAATTCGGAAGGATTAACAAACCAATTTTGCTCCAAAGCAGGCCATTTTAAATCATTTTCAAAAACCACCCAATTAAACCCATGTCCCTCACCATCTAAATTGATAATTTTATTTTCGTAAATAGTATTTTGGTCATTATTTCCTGCAATTCTAGCGGCGGTAATAGCCGAACCAAAAGCAAACTCATGTCGTAACATCTTCACTTCAATGGCTGCATTTTCTATTGCTTCTCCTTCTGGTGTTGTTACTTGAATATTCAAATCTGCTTTTCTAAACCTTTCTATATTATCTGCTGCTACTGCTCGCCAAGGCGCATCCGCTTCAAAGCCATCATATTGGTCATTATTAATCGCTTCGGGTAAGTCGTCCAATTCGACATTCCCACCAAAATTAATGGCTGTGTACCCCCCAATTTCTATAATCTGTTCTTGGTGTGCTAGATGAAATCCAAAAGTGATTGCATTGGGATTAAAGGATTTGGACGCTTCAAAACGAATGGCATAGGCCGTCCATTCTTCTTGAATATCTACTGTCAAAAAAGCTTCTTTTGCAAAAGTATTGGAGTCTTCGGCAAAAATATTTACTTGTCCTTTTCCTCCAATTGAGCGAATAGAAAAAATAATCAATACTTTATCGTTCCGATTTATGCTTGCTTGGTTTCTTAGATTCCAACCTGAATCCCATTGATTATTGCCTTTTCTAGAAATAACCCCTCTAGTGATTCTAGAAAAATCAGTATCCATTGACGTTATTGTTGAAAAAGAACCACCATAACCACTAGCATTATTTAAAATAGCGGCTTCATTATCAGAGAACACCCATTGACCAGTTGGCAGATTAAAATTATCTTGAAAAGAGGTTTGCAATTGACTATGGTAAGCATCTTGGGCAATTGCTGTAAAATTTATACCTAAAAAGACAAGTAAATAGTATATTTTTTTCATGATGAGATTTGATTCTATGTAGAAATGTTTTTGGAAAAATAAGAGACTGTATTTGTGAAAATACAGCCCTTATTATTTAGGTATATTAATTATTTGAAGGAGGAATTAAAGCTAATTCAATCATTCCTCTTTCGCAAAAACAGTTAGTACTTTACTGGTTTATGTCGTTTATCGGATAATTAACTTTCAGTCAACCTATATTTTAATTCTAAAGGTTGACTGAAGGTCAACCATCCGATAAGCTTATCAATGCTTCATCAATCGCATAGCCCCTAAAATAGTACCATTTGACTCTAGTTGGACAAGGTAAATACCATTAGCATAAGTATCCAGACTAATAATTTGTTGTTGTTTGCCAGTTGTTTGCAGCCCCAAATGCTGATTGCTTAGTTGTTTACCAAAAATATCGTACACTTTTACTTGTACTTCACTTGTGGCTAATAAGTCGTATTCTAAAGTGACTTGACCATTTGTAGGATTTGGATAAGCTCTGATAGTTGCCAATTTTTCTACATCAACAATGCTGGTAGATAATGGTTCGCCAAAGGAAATGTAGTCAATTTCTAAAACGCCATTAAACGCACCTACACCAGGGTTTACAAAAAACTGTAATTGAGCAATTCGTTCACCATCAACTGCACAAGGTGCTGTATCCGAAGTACAAGGTGTTCCACCAAATCCACCATCTGCATAAGCACCAGCATAGTTAAATTCATAAACCACATATTCTTCAGTCAATATATTTGATTGTGCATTTGCATTGGTCACAAAATTCATATTATCTTGTAAATCCATTCTTAATTCTGTGCCAGCTACGGTAGCTCTTGCTCTGACAAATACTCTATCCCCACTACCTACTGCGTTGGCTAAAATACCTTCGCCAGCTTCGTTATGTATTACGTAGGTTATTGGCGTCCACATTCCTCCTGTTCCATCACCATTAATCGTCCAAGTGTCGTCAACAATAGAGGTAACTAAGCCTGATGGGTCAAAAATTTGATTGGCTGCATCCGCTGGTAATTCATCATTATAGTTAATCACCCCTGCAGGCGCTGCAGCCACCTCTTCTAAAGAAGTACCAAAAGAAACCCAATCAATTTCTACTGTTCCATTAAACATACCAACACCTGGTTCTAGGAAAAATTGTAGGTTCGCAATTCTAACTGGGTCAACCGGACAAGGGGCAGTATCTGAAGTACATGGAGAACCACCAAATCCACCATCGTTCAAAGCATTAGAATAATCTAATTCGTACACTACATATTCATTCGTTAAAGTAGTAGAAACAGCATTGGCATTGGTGACAAAATCCAAATTATCTTGTAAGTCTACTCTTAAAGTCATGCCATCTACGGTAGACCTAGCTCTAATAAATACTTTATTATCACCTGCTGCTGCGTCTGCTAATATCAAGTTTCCTTCTTCATCATGAATACCATAGACAATAGGTGTCCAAGGCGCTGAGGTGCCATCACCATCAATAGTCAAAGCTTCATCCCCCGCAGTAATTGCTAAGCCACTAACATCATTTAAAAAGAGTGCTGAATTCTCATCAAACTGATCGGAATAATTAGCAATACCTGCTGGTCCTAAATCAACTTCCTCTTCCCCTAAAGGTTGACCAATAGATAAGAAGTCTATCGTAATTTCTCCGTCAAATCCTCCAGCAATGGGGTCAGGATAAATTAATAATTGTCTAATTGCGGCTGTGTTAACAGCACAAGGTCCCGTTTCACAAGGCGTTCCGCCAAATCCGCCATCCTGTGCACCAGAAAAATCATATTCATAAGTTGTAGATTCCCCGCTAATAATTTTAGTAATGGACGATTGAGATGAATTAAAGCCGTCTGCATCGATTACATCTATTCTAAGTGGTATCATTGCACCATTCGTCTTAGCATTGATGATGACTTTATTTTTTGCAGGGCCTAAATCTAAAACAACTTCTTCCCCAAGTTCTTTGTCATGTAAAATATAAGAAACCGCACTAAATGGACCTGCAGTACCATCGCCATTGATTACTAGATTGGATTCAGATTCAGCAACATCAAAAGCATCACTATTGGTAAATTCTAATTCATCATTACTAAAATGGTCGCCATAAATAAGTAATGGCTCATCACCAGGAGGTTCTAAGGAATTTCCAAAAGAAATATAATCAATGGTCA
>CAZXYA010000442.1:0-7869 GCA_964644655.1 uncultured Saprospiraceae bacterium
AACTTTTTTTTTATTATTTTGAAAATTTAACAAAATATATTTTAAACAACTTCTATGTTAATTGGCGGGTTTGGATTGATTATAATCGAGATGGTGATTTTAATGATGCAAATGAAGAATTATTTACTTTCCGAGATTATAATATTCTAAAAATCAACTTCAGGATACCCCAGCAATGTGCTGTAGGACGAACAAAAATGCGTGTTTCTATGAAATATGGCAATCCTGCTAATGCTTGCGAAGATTTTACTTACGGGGAAGTAGAAGATTATACCATTAATCTACTGCCACCAACAGGTAATTTAAGTGGCGTAACTGCTACTAGTCGTTCGACTAAGGAGGTTGAAGTAGAAGTGATTCCACATGAATCTACTGCATCTGTGATGCATGTGCTACCAACAGAAATGCCTACATTATCAGTATTTCCAAATCCTGTGAGCGATAATTTGCAAGTAGACCTAAAGAATTATCAACAATTAGCTGGGGTTTTGAAAATTTATAATAATTTAGGACAAGTAGTCCATCAAACAGCTTTAACTACCGATACTCAGCAACAATTATTCATAAGGGTGAATCATCTGCCAGATGGGATGTATTTATTGAGTATTGAGTCAGCGGATATGGTGCCGATTGTTGAGAAGTTTAGTAAGCATTAATAGGGGGTGGTATCCGACTATTTAGAGCGTCAGATTAAAAACTGATATTGATTTATTAACCGTAATCCGTGAATGGCTTAGTGACGGAGCGATGCTCCTTATAGAAAAAACGAATAAAAAATATTTCTACAGACGGTATCGGAGCGATGCTCCTTGATTTTTAGCAGAAAGAGCATAGCTCTGCCCCTGTCTGTAACATTAAATTACTCGATGACATCAATAAGGAGCGTAGCTTCGTCACTAACTAATTTTATGCATTGCCTCTTTACGGTCAGAATATTGATTCTTTTAATAACAGATCTAAAATCTGTTGAGGAAACTAATCGGTTGGGGAGAAAATATGCCCAACAGATTCGCTTTCCAACGGATAATTATCAATTTTCTTTCTTATGCTAATCTGCTTTATAAAAAATTAAAAATCTATTTTAAAAACATTGGACTATTTTTAATTTAATGCTAATTTTGTTTTTCAGAAATAGAGTTTCCAGAAATTTAAAATTCTGGAAACTCTATACTTTTTAGCATAAAACCTAATGTTTATAAATGAAAACGAAAATTACTACTTTCCAAAGTTTTTCAGCCTGCTCGAAAATATTTTTCTATCTATTATCTTTTGTTGTATTAATTTGTTCTTTTCCGAATTTGGGGAACACCCAAATTATTGAAGGAACGCTAAAATTAAATCAAAAGCGACAAAAACACACCTTAATTTTTGTAGAGGAACATCCCAACATAGAAGGTCGAATTTTAAAAGTAGATAAGCAAAAGATTGTTTTTAAAAGAATAGATAAACAGGTAGTTATTTTTGAACGAGAAAAGATTGCTAAAATAATTGTTAGTAATGTCAAAGAGATAAATGCTACTATTCAAAATTTAGCAATTTTTAGCCCTACTGCTTTTAATGTTAAAGAAGGAGAGAAAAAATATAGTAATTATCTTCTTTTTTATAATTTTTACAGTCAAGGGATTACGGATAACTTTTCAGTAACAGGTGGTTTATCAATTATCCCTCCACCTCTAAGCAGTAATTTTGTTATTGGCTTTTTTGGGCGAACAAAATGGACTCATTCTTTTTCTGAAAGCGCTAACATTGGTTTTCTTGCAACTATAGGGTCTCTACTAGAAATTAGTAACAGCAATTATAGAGATAATTATTTTACTGCCTCTCCTTCCGTAGTCTTTACCTTAGGAAAATCTGATAAGTTCTTAAATTTTACTGCTACACCTTATTTTATTCTGAATGAATTTGGAAATTCAACATATACAGAGCGTACGGATATATTTTCAATTGGAGGAGCTATCAATATTAAGCCTCGTTGGTCATTAATACTAGAAAATGTTGCTGTTATAGAAAGTTATGACACGGATGGAATGTATTACTTATCTTCTTTAAGCAATAAAATAAAAAGTGGTAGAGGTAGTGAATTTGATGTGGGAATCACTCTCTTTATTGATATAAGAAATCGGTTTTATGGAGGAAAAGAAATTAATTTTCAACCACTTCCATTACTTGCTTATTCTCTATATTTTTAATCATCTCCCTAAGTCGCCACCGCCTGCATCAAATAAGCACAAAGCAAGGCCCCATAAGTCCCCAAGGCATAACCCAAAACCGCCATTAAAACCCCAACGGGCGCTAAACTAGGACTAAAAGCAGAAGCCACGACAGGCGCCGAAGCTGCCCCACCAATATTTGCCTGTGAACCAACCGCTACAAAAAAGAAAGGCGCACGAATGATTTTAGCCGTAATTAAAAGTACCGCTACATGAATCATAATCCATAATAAACCGACTGCAAATAAGCCTAAGTTATTAAATACATCACCGATATTCATGTGCATACCTATGGTAGCAACTAAGATAAAAATACAGACACTTCCCCAGCGAGAAGCACCGATACCTTCAAACTTACGTGCTTTGGTTAAAGACAATAACAAACCAAAAGTAGTAGAGAAGACGACCAGCCAGAAAAAATGACTAGTTAAAGAAGTCAAATTCATTTCCATTAGTTGTGCTTTGTATCCCTTCATAAAAGCAGAAGTAATATCTGCGCCTAAATGAGATAATCCGACTGCACCAAAAGTAATCCCCAACAACACAAAAAGCTTAGGGGTCGTAGGCATTTCTTCAATACTTGCTCGATAAGCGGCCACTTTATTTTTTAAGTCTTCTACCGCAGAATTATCTGCCTGTAACCAATTATCTACTTTATCTGAAATATTAATACCGTATAATAAAAAGCCCAACCAAATATTTGCTACTAAGACATCTACCACAACCATCGTCGTAAATATACTTCCGACATCGAATATTTCTTTCATCGCTGCTTGATTCGCACCACCACCAATCCAACTACCTGCTACCGTTGATAATCCTCGCCATATTTCATCTGGGCTGGCTTGAAAAAAACCTTCTGGTGCTAAATATAAAACCGTGAATAAGGCAATTGGCCCGCCAATAATGACGCCAAAAGTAGCTGCAAAAAACATAATCAAGGCTTTTGGTCCTAAATTAATAATGCCCTTAAAATCTATACTGAGGCATAACAAAACTAAACTCGCAGGTAATAAATACCGAGAAGCGACAAAATATAGATTAGAATGCTTGACAAAAGGATTATACTCGGAAGCTGCAATGCCATTGGTATCCAAAAAATATTTGATTTGCCCAAAAGACATATTCTCCGCTGGTAAAACCAATCCTTTTTGGCCTAAAAATTCCATAAAACTTGGATCGAACCACTCCGAAGCTATTAAGCCTAATGGCCAATGCAATATGGCAGGCAAAAAATAACACAGTAGTAAAGTAGGGACATAGGTATAAAACTTTTGCCAGCCTTCGCTTTTCAAATTTGAGGTATAAAACACAAAAGCTAATAGTAGCATTAGCAGACCAAAAACAACAGCATCATTAGTGAAGAATGGTTCCATATTTACAGGATGACAGGATTATGCAGGATTTTATCTCGCCCACTTCGTGGGCTCGATGAGGATTTTAAGGGAGAACAAAGGTTGATTTTCCAATGGAAAATCAACCTTTGTTCTCCCTTAAAATCCCTCGCCGAGTCGGCGAAGGCGACGAGGCGAACATGTAAAGTAATTTTTATTACATTGTAATAGTCCAAGGATACGAAATTATCTTGGATTCCTTTTCTCTTTTTTGTAGAAAAATAAAAAATCCGTCTTAGTGAATCAGTTTTTTATCATTTTCTTGTTAAAAGTTCGGTTCAAACTTAGCAAAAAAGTAGAATTTACTATTTTTGTGTTAGATAATTTAGTTTTTAAAACCCGACAGGCTATTATGTTGTGCAAAATAAACCTTGTAAATCTTTCATAATCCTGTCAAAAACGGGCAATACAATCCCTTTGCGGTTCATTTGCTTAAGCATGCCATCCATTTCACGATTTGCTTGCTTAGGCATCCCATCCGCTTTGCGGTTCACTCGCTTGAATGTCCATAGGACATTCACCCTGCGGGGTAGCTCATTCATCTTGTAATTTGTATGGCACTAACATTAATAGACGGAATCGACAGAGTAGAAGGCATTACTCGTAAAGAATTTCAAGAAAAATACATGATTCCGCAAAAGCCGGTTATCATTAAACATTTTTATGGTAAAGATTCTCCACTATACACAAAATGGGGTTTTGATTATTTCAAAAAAGAATTAGGGCATTTAGAAGTGGGCGTATATGATGTGGAAGGAGAAAAAAGAAAAGATGACCGTTCTTATAAAGGCGCTAATAATAAAATGAAATTTGGCGATTATTTGGATATGGTGCAAGCTGGACCGACTTCCAAACGCTTATTTTTATTCAATGTCTTTAAGCACAAAAAAGAACTTCATAACGATTTTAATTTTCCTGATGTAGCGGATAAAGTCTTAAATTTTTTGCCTTTGGCTTTTTTTGGTGGTCAAGGGGCTGTTACTCGTATTCATAGAGATATGGACAATAGCAATGTCTTTTTAACTGAATTGGCAGGAAACAAACGAGTGGTTTTATTTGATCCTAAATACTCTGCTTTAATGTACCGTTACCCATTTGGTACCCATACCTCTATTGATATTAATAATCCAGATTATGAAAAATTCCCTGGCTTACATAAAGTAACGGGCTATGATTGTACAATAGAGGCAGGAGATACTGTTTTTATGCCTTCTGGTTGGTGGCATCATGTGGAATATCGAAGTGCAGGCATTGGGTTTTCCATCCGTTCTTTAAGCCCCAAAATAAGTGACCGATTAAGAGGTTTTTACCAAATTGGCGTCTTAACGCATGTAGATGAATTAATGCGAATGCTTTTAAAAGATAAATGGTTTGAGACCAAAAAGAAGATTGCGCATAGGCGAGCGAGTGAGGCAATGGCAGCGATAGGCTAATTGCTTGATTTACTTATCAAAATAAAGAAGCGATAATATTTCTAGATGGAAGCATTATCGCTTTTTTTGTTGGCTAGAGATAAAAGTTCTTCTTTTTTAACCAAATCCAATTTTTCTCGTTAATAGTTGTTAAATGCTATAATTTATAACTTGCTTCTACTACTTTTGGGCAATTAACAGAAAATAGCTATCTAAAACGTAAGTTCTCAATACTGGTCAGGAGACCAGTATTGAGAACTTACGATAAAACCTTATTAATCAAAATTATGTCAAAATCAACTAAGACCAAAAAAATTAAGGAAGACCCACCACCAATTTTCAAATCTTGGAATCAAATGTATGCTTTTGTACTGGTCTTGCATGTCATTATTATTTCTCTTTTTTATTTAATGACTAAAGCTTATTCCTAATTATTAGTTGATTGTGTAAAAGCTTCTTAGTATTTTCCTACGGCGGCGAAGGAAGAGGGACTTTCGAGGCGGCGAAGCTGCCGAGCAGAATTATAAAAAACTTTTTACATGCTGTATTAGCTTCCTAATCAACTAATCAACCTAATATTACTAAACCCTTATATGGCACTACTCGATTGGATTATAATGCTTGGTACTTTGTTTGGAATTGTCGCTTATGGCGTCTGGAAAACCCGCAAAGTAGATAGCGTACAAAGTTATTTATTAGGCGACCGTGATTTGCCTTGGTGGACGATTGGCTTGTCTATTATGGCAACCCAAGCAAGTGCCATTACTTTTTTATCTACGCCAGGACAGGCTTATGAAAGTGGAATGGGCTTTGCTCAATTTTATTTTGGTTTGCCATTGGCGATGGTCATTTTGGCGATTTTCTTTCTGCCTATTTATTATCGGCTCAAAGTTTATACCGCCTACGAATATTTGGAGTCTCGCTTTGATTTAAAAACAAGAACTTTAACAGCTATACTGTTTTTAGTACAAAGAGGACTAGCCGCAGGTTTAACGATTTATGCGCCTGCGATTATTTTGTCCACTATTTTAGGCTGGAATCTGCAATTGACGATTTTATTTATTGGGGCGATTGTTATTTTTTATACCGTTTTAGGCGGTACAAAAGCAGTAAGTGTAACCCAAAAACAACAAATGATTGTCATCTTGGGTGGTATGTTTATAGCGGCAATTATCATCTTATTCCAATTGCCAAAAGACGTTACTTTTAGTAATGCCTTGAATATAGCAGGGAAGATGGGGAAATTAGAAATCGTTGATTTTAATTTTGACCTTAGCAAACGTTATAATATTTGGTCCGGAATGATTGGAGGCGTATTCCTATTCTTATCTTATTTTGGGACTGACCAATCGCAGGTACAGCGCTATTTATCTGGAAAATCACTTACAGAAAGTCGTTTGGGCTTATTGTTCAATGGTATTTTTAAAGTGCCCATGCAGTTTTCTGTTCTTTTTGTAGGGATTTTAGTTTTCATCTTCTTTTTGTTTATGAAACCACCTGTACACTTCAATGAAGGGAATGTCAATAGTTTAGTTGGTACGCCATCGGAAGTAGCCTATCAGGATTTGTCTCAACAATATGATAAAGTTTTTGAAAATAAAAGAGCAGCAGTACAGGATTTAATGGCAGCTTTTGACGCCAATAATAATGCGGCTATTTCGACCGCACAAACAGCGGTGAATAATTTTCAGGAACAAGAAAACTTAATTAGAACAGAGGTTAAGAATTTGATTGTCAAAGAAAACCCATCTGCAAAAACGAAAGATACCGACTATGTTTTTATCACCTTCATTATGAATTATCTGCCAGTTGGTTTAATTGGGTTGCTTTTAGCCGTTATCTTTTCTGCGGCGATGTCTTCTACAGCCTCTGAATTGAATGCTTTGGCAACGACTACCGTTATTGATTTATACAAACGAAGTATGGTTACAGATCAAACGGATGCCCATTATTTAAGTGCTTCTAAGTGGATAACGATTATGTGGGGAGGAATTGCCTTAATTTTTGCTTCTACTGCTGGTCTTTTTGATAATTTAATACAAGCCGTTAATATTATCGGTTCTTTATTTTATGGTGCTATTTTAGGAATTTTCTTATTGGCATTCTTTTTCCAAAAAAGAGATAAAAAATCTTTAATCTTAGGTAGTTTTACTGGGGCAGTTTTAGGCGCCATTGCAGTTGGCCTTTATACTGGTGAACTCAATGCCGATGCCGCCATTTTTGGCGGTATTATGGGAGGATTATTAGGCTTATTACTTATTTATGGTTTCTTTAAAGAAGTGAGTGCTAATGCTGTGTTTTGGGGCGCAATCTTAGGGGAAATAGCGGTGTTGTATATTTTCTATTTGAATACAGAAGGTACGATTAATATCTCTTATTTATGGTTGAATTTGATTGGTTGTGTACTGGTTATTTTATTTGCTTTGATTTTGCAAAGTTTAGGAGTTACTAATCGAACAAAGGTAAAAGTTGTATAGTAGGCTTCTATAAAATCAAAAAGGTCTTTCAACAAGTAGTTGAAAGACCTTTTATTTGCTGTAAAGAGATGGTAATAGAAGGATTAATTCTTCTTAATTTTTTGACTAGAAGCAACATTAGACTTTTGTCCGTCGCTTGCCTTTTGAATCACTAAAAATTCTTCTTCTTCATCTAATTTCAATTTTACTTTGTAAGTGCCTTCTGGTAAATCTTGTAAACTCAACTGAATTTCGTTTAAGCCAGGATATAAAAATTGAAATTCTTCAAAAATCAATTCTCCTTTGTAGCTTACTAAAGCGTACTCTAGTTGTCCTTCAGTGACTGCATCCAAGGTAAGGTCAAAAGTTGTTTTTGCCATTACGCTGCTATAAGCAA
>CAZXYA010000443.1:0-7848 GCA_964644655.1 uncultured Saprospiraceae bacterium
GATTTAGAAAATAGCTCTTACTGGCAAGAGTTCACTCATCAAGAGTTTCCAAGTCATTTGAGACTTGAAACAATGAAGTGGATTATGAGAGAAATATATACTTACCAGAAAGAGGTCAACCGTGCGGTATTTACAGCAGTTGGAAGACTAGGAAATGATATTTCTGAGCAGGGATTGATAAGGGCTATGATAGCCGTACAAATAGAAGAAGTCGGACATGGTACATTGGCGCTGAATGATTTTTGCAAATTAGGCGGAGATAAATCCGAAGGAGATGCTTTACCAAGTCCTCCTTCTTTAGCTTTGATTGCTGTAGTTCGCCACTTGGGTGATTACTACCATCCTTTATGTCATCTAGGATATATGTACTTCTTTGAAAAATTCACTACTATTATTTCTGAAAAGGTTATGCCTTTTTTGCAACAAGCTAACTATCCGAATGAAAGCTTGGAATTTATGCGTCTCCATGCAGAAGAAGATGTTCGTCACACAGATATGTTAGCTCAAGTTATAGAAGAATGTGTTGAGCGATTTGATGACGCTGAAGAAACTATTTTATATGGATTTGATTGCTTTTACGAAGTGTATCCTCATCGTTTGTGGAGCTATGCTTTGGCAAAAGCTAAAGAATTAAGCTATGTCTAGACTTATAATTGCTGATAGAAATAAACCTTATCAAATTAAACCTTCTGATCGTTCGACATGGGTTTGTCAATGTGGTTTATCAAAAAATAAACCTTTTTGTGATGGATCACATACACGCACTATAGGGGAAACGGAAGGCTCTACCTATTATTATGGTAATCTGACACAAAAGCAGGTTGATGTTTCAGGGGTGAAAGAGCAAATCTATCAAGGTGCTAGACACTTAGAATCTGTAATCTATCGAAATGGGGATATAGAAATTGTTCGATTTGGTTTCCAATCAAATTTAATGTCTGAGGTATATACTGTCCGAAGTAATGGAGGGTCTAAGATTTCAACTGACCTTTTTGATAGTTGGAGCGATCTTTATTTGATGAGATATAAAGATCAATATGTAGCAACCATGCGGGTTACTCAAGCCAGAGATGGTATGCTTGATTGTGAAACAACTTATCCAGCATTTTTGCAAAATGCTAACCTTAGAAAATATATTGGTTCTGCTTCACGTCTTTATAAACTACCAGATGCACCTATATCGACTATACAGATTCTGAATTTTATAGTTACTATCTGGAAGGATCAATATGCAGATGGGATGCGAATAGATTTGATTAATTCCACCCTTAAAATGGTTAAATACTATGAACGATTAGGTTATAAAAAAGTAGGTGATATTTTTATTCATCCTCGCACTTTGAAAGAAAGCCAAGCTATGGTTTTCATTACACATAGTATGTGGAAAGCAAAATTATCTAATTACTTAGAAGCAGATTATTCGCAACATGAAGCTACATTTAGTTTTGATTATTCTTTGGCTAGACAGTTAATATTTCCTGCTTCGGAAGTGGCAGATTAACCTTCTCAATATATAAAACCAATAAATGACAGCATCAAAAGAAATTTATAAAGAGTGGAAAATAGAGTGTGCTACTAAGCCAATGGTAACGATTCAACATCCAAATATCTTACGACAAGAGCTTAATTTTATAATTGAGAAAATCATCGGTACATCTTTTACGCTTTCAACTAATCAAAATTGCAATTTTTTTTCTTCTAAGGATCAATATATGGGGTTTTTTGATTTTCCTACTGTTGGATGTATCGAACAATCCTTACAAGTAATTCAAGTAAAATCAGGACATCAATCTAGGATTCTTATTAGTATTGATTTAGCGACTGCATCCTCTCCCTTTAAAGAAAAATTTGGAATGTACTTATTCAAATATGCAAGAGGAGTAAATTTAGAAGTACTAAGAAATATTGGCATTAAATTGAAATCAATTAGACAGTTAATAGACTATGGCTACGCTGAAACCCAAGAAGAAATTCAACAAGTGATTGTATTGAGAAAAATAGCTTATAGTGATACCGAAAAAGTAGGAGGGGAAGCAACATTCTACAACGCTTATGATGAAAAATCTAAGATTCCTATCCTAAAGCATCAAGGAAAAGTAATTGCTAGTGCTCGACTCTTTTTTCCAAAGTCAAATGAAGAAGAACTAGAACACCAGCAATATGGTATTAACTTTTATAAGGACTTCCCTAATAATGAAAACATATGTGAAATAATGAGAGTTTGTACACATCCAGCCTATCGAAAAAGCGATTTACTCTTAGGTTTTTTTGAATTTGTTGGGGCGACAGTAATTGAGCAAAAGCGTAAATTTATATTGGGCTGCGCTTCAGAGAAACTACTTCCACTATACAAAAAAATAGGATTCATGGATATAAAACTTACCTATAAAAATCCTGATTTAAACAATATACTACATCATTTAATACTTGCAGATATAAGCCATCTTAAAGCAGGAAGAGGAATGAATCCGATAGCATGGAATATTATCTGGGGAGATTTGTTTCTGTTCTCAAAAAATCAAAGGTGGGTAGATTATAACGTTTTCGATACATTTAGATTTAAACTCCTAAATGTTCTACGTCCACTAGCATTTAGATTGCAAAAAAGACGATCAAAAAGGTAATTAATTTAACTATATAATATACATGAGACACTTAACTACTACTCTAACTGATAAGCCCCAATTAGTTTCCTTTGACGATTATAGTAAGAAGTATGATATGCTACTCACTTATAGTCCCCCTTATCAGCAAATCGGAAAATTTATTCTGAGAGAACTAAAGAAATATTATCAACCAACAGATACATTTTCTATACTGGACATTGGCGCAGGAACAGGGAATTTTTCAAAGATAGTATTAGACCATTTCCCAAATGCCACCAGTCACTTAATAGAGCCAAATGAGCGTATGCTGGCATTTGCCAAACATAAAATTTCTGCTGAAACTACTCAGTATGCTAATAGCACTTTTCAAAATTTTACAAGTCTGGAAAAGTATGATGTTCTCTTATGTATCCATGCTCTATATCTTATGCCAGATTCAAAAATACTAATTCCACAATTTTTGAAACATATGCATCCTCAATCTAAATTAATTGTATGTGATATAGGGCAAGTAATTAATGTAAGAGATTGGTCTATATTCTTATTCAAAGAAAATCTTAAAACGCACGGTCTAATCAAAACCATAAAGATTTTTAAAGTGGCATCGGAAATTAAATCTGCTAATAGAGAGATTTCGCAAAAACAAAAAAGTGGCTTTTTGTGGTCGCATGATTTGAGTCAGTTTAAAGAATGGTTTAGTAACTACTATCAAATATTGAATGCTTTTACTTGTTATCGGGGTTGTAGTAATTTTTTGGTTTGTGAGAATAAGCGATATTAGATGAGTTTGGTGGCTCAGGCGGGTTTGTTTCGGATAAGCCGACTGGTTTATTGGGGCAATATTTGGAGAATGATCGGTGGCGGGTGATGGTGGTTTATGAGTTTTGAATATTAAAATAAAAATCATTAATAAAACTACACATAAAATGAGATCAACAAATTCGGCAGTATTGAACGATGCCATCCATTTCACAAAAGAATTATATCAAAAAGGAGGACCCTTACCAGAAGACTATGCGCTATTAAATGAACAGGCGGACTTGCTTGCTACGCAGGTCAAAGCCAATAAAATTGATAAAAAAGATTTAAATCAAATCTGGTCAATTTTTAGTGAAGAGTTTATGTCTAATACCCTACAAGGTCATAGCCTAAAAAAGCCGTATGGATATGCAGGAGACTTTAAAATCATTGATATGATTTATACGGCATCTACAGACACTACTTACGCTTTTTGGGATAACTATTATAATCAGGTACATGCAGCACAAGCTGTAAGGAATAGAAAGCGTTATTTTAAAAAACTAATAGTGGACAGATATAATGCAAAAGGGCAATTAAATTTATTGAATGTAGCAAGTGGTCCATGTCGAGACTTGAAAGAATTGTTTGAAGAGAATGATTTGCCCAACCTCAAAATCCATTGCATTGAATACGACCAAAATGCTATCACTTATGCCAAACAACTTTGTGCCGATCATCTGCACCAAATTACTTTTGAGCAAGGGAATATATACAATCTTAATAGTGATTGTAAATATGATTTTATCTGGTCGGCAGGATTATTTGACTACTTCAATGATGCCGCTTTTATTACCATTCTACAGAAGCTATTAAGCTGGAGGACTCCCCAAACTGAGGTGGTCATAGGAAATTTTACCCCATCAAATCCATCAAAAAACTTTATGGAGATTTTGTTAGACTGGCATTTATATCATAGAGATACACAACAACTTTTTCAATTAGCTATACGTGCAGGGTGTCAAGTAGAGGAGTTATCTATTGGAACTGAAAGAGCGGGGGTGAATTTGTTTTTGCATGTTAACAAGAGTAAGTAAAATGTACCTACTTTAATAGGTAGGAGGATTTTTTAGAAAATTTTAAAATGTAGATAACCAATGAAAGTTAATGTTTTTTTGTTTATGTGTTTGTTTTTCCCTTACTTATTGCTTTGTCAAAATCAGAATGAAGCCTTTAATAAATATGTTTTAAGATATACCTGTAATCCTCCTAATATACATTACGACCTAAAGGCAGATTCAGTATTAGTAAAACAAAATATTAAGGAAGAAATTATTATATTAGATAAGTCAACAGGGAAAGTTGATACACAAGAAATCAGTAAAGTTATTTTTGAAAAACAAGCAAATAAAACGAAAAAGGATACTACGATAGTTCCTAAAGGAAAATGGATTTTTAGTGATGTGAAATTTGAAGATAGCGCTCCCAATAAGTTGATTTTGAATCCTTATCCTTTCACTTGTAACTGTGATAGCCTTTTAAATAATCAATGCTTTATCAAAATTCCTGCGAATCAATCTGTTACTCTTTCTAGACATTTTATTCAATGGAGAGCAATTACAATACCATTTGTATTTAGACCAAAAATTATTGACTCTAAGGATACATTGGGAAGCAAAGTAACCACTGATTTAAAAATAGGAGCTTCTTTGAGTTACAACTATAATAGAGAAAAATTCTTAAACAGAAGAATTAAGGCTAATAGAACCGTTCGAGGAATTTCAGGAGGTATTGGATTTGGACTTTCAAAAGTAACTCTTGACTCAGCTAGCACGAGTCTTGCGGAAAAACCGAATACTAAATCAGAAGATGGTCTTGCAATTTTTATTACCCCAGGAATAGGACTCAATCTGAGAAAATTCCAGATAGATATTTTTGTAGGATGGGATTTTGGCATAACAGATAATACTGAAAAATGGAATTATGATGGTAAACCATATTATGGTTTGGGACTTGGAGTTGATATTAATACCTTTACTCGAAGACTATAAATAACACTTAAAAGTCTTTATAAGAAAATCGTACAATATCAAATAGAATTAAGGATAGATTACTCTCATTTGTTAGAGAAATAATAACAAAGGATTGTAAAATAAAAGTTAGAGACAAAGTTGTCTCTAACTTTTTAGTTATCCTATATACTGGAGTATTAATACTCACTTTTTAAAAGTAGCACTCCATCCACAAACCAAAGCGTAAATTCGTCCAAAGGAAAATCAGTATAAGAAAATTGGAAGGTTTTAATAATACGCTTGTTTCCATCTTTAACAGTAATGGTAGCTTTAGTTCCTTCCTTTACTATCTTCCACACCTGAAAGGCTTCTCCTTTAATATATAGTAGCATCTATTTGGTTACTAAAAATATGCTCCAATAACCAATAGCATTCCGCATGAATGGCTAGGTAATGTATCCCATCAGTGTAAACAAACTTAGGATACAAAGGGTGTTTGTACCATTGAGTTGTTCCCGAAAAATGTGCTAAGTCAGTTAATAATTCTTCTTGTTTTTTCATCAGAAAAAAGTTTAGGACATGGAGCTATCCATGTATAGTGAGGGATTTGGCAAATAATAACCAACGCATTTTACTTGCTCTTTTTTCCTCATACTTCGTTGGAAAGCCTCGCCGTACCTATGGGTATGCCTACATTTTCCGTCTTGTCTGAGAAAAAAATAGCTGCCTAAAATTTGCGTAGCTTATTTATTTCCAAATCCCTTAAAAAGAAAATCAGCCGTAGTTATAGCACAAGGATGTTTCAGAATTATTACAATAGAAACATTTTGGCGGTTTGTTTTCTAGTGCTTATAAAAAGAAGTCCCTTCCCTTTTGAATCAGGAGTAGATTTATTCTATTATTGCACTATCTAAACTTATTTTTACTATGAGCGAGAATCAACATATAGAGTGGAAAGTTGCTTGGAAAGACGAATATCTTAAATGGATATGTGGCTTTGCCAATGCGGAAGGTGGAAGACTCGAAATTGGGAAAGATGATACTGGAAATATTATCGGCATCAATAATGCTCAAAAATTGATGGAGGACTTACCCAATAAGGTTAGAGACATTTTGGGAATAATTGTAGATGTCAACCTTTATACCACAAATAGTAAAGAGTGGCTTTCTATAGAAGTAGAACCTTATCCATTCCCTGTTAACTATAAAGGGCAATTCCACTATCGAACTGGCAGTACCAAGCAAGAATTAAAAGGTGCTGCGCTCAATCGGTTTTTGCTTAATAAGCAGGGGAAGAATTGGGATAGCGTTCCCATTCCCAATGTTTCGGTCAAAGATTTAAGCCCAGCCGCATTTTCCTATTTTAAAAAACAAGCCACCCAAACAAAGCGTTTGGATAAGTCTATCTTAAAGAAAAACCGCAAAACCCTGATCGAGAAATTACGGTTGACGGAAAATGACTTTTTAAAAAGGGCAGCTATTCTTCTTTTCTATCCTGATCCAGAGGAATTTTTTACAGGGGCATATATTAAAATAGGCTACTTTCGCTCAGAGACAGACTTACGTTTTCAAGATGAAGTTCACGGCTATTTATTTCAGCAGGTTGAAAAAACAATGGACTTGCTTTTATCGAAATACCTTGAAGCACAGATTAGGTATCGGGGAATTAGTAGAATTGAAGAATACCCCTACCCTGAATCTGCTTTACGGGAAGCAATCTTAAATGCCGTAGCACACAAAGATTATAGCTCTGGAAATCCTATACAAATTAAAGTTTATGATGATGGTATAACAATTTGGAATGCAGGGCAATTACCCGAATCGTTAACAGTTAAGAAATTATACGCCCCTCATCCTTCATTACCGTTTAATCCAGATGTAGCTACCACATTTTTCCGAGCAGGCTTAATTGAAGCATGGGGTAGAGGTACGATAAAGATAGTAGAAGAATGTAAAGCTGCCAATCTTCCTATTCCTACCTTTTCAAATGAATTTGGTGGTTTTCAAGTAGTCTTCAAAAATCCCAAAATAAAACTGTCGGGGAAAACGTCGGAGAAACTGTCGGGGAAAACGTCGGAGAAGATTCTTACCCTTGTTAGTGAAAATAAAAATATAACGATTGCCCAATTATCCGAAAAAATCGGTGTAACTGAACGAACTATTGAACGGAATATCCAGAGCCTTAAAGAAAAGCATTTACTTAAAAGAGAGGGTGGTGCTAAAGGAGGATATTGGGAAGTCTTATGATTTGAAATTGCCACCTAACTTTCTTTCTTCTTTATTGGAAGCAATTCTCTTTTCCACACACGACATTCTTTAAAAGAATCCCCTTCCCTTTGAAAGTCGGAGTCCAATTTATTCTATTATTGTAGTATTTAGGCGGAAATGCTGAGGCATAGGACGATTCAACCCAAGAAGGAGGTAGTAAATAGGTAAGTATTTGTTTGACCATTGTTTGACCAAGACAACTTAAAATAAAAAAGCCTAGTCGT
>CAZXYA010000444.1:0-7776 GCA_964644655.1 uncultured Saprospiraceae bacterium
AGATAACTCTATATTCCAAAACAAAGCACAAATCCAATCTTATTTTGTCAATAACGGAAATGAGCAATACGACCAATTACGTATTGGTACTAAATCTCCTACCCCAGTCCTACCTGTAGAGAATTTCACAGGCATGATTCCAGAAATCTTAGTATTTAATAAAATTCTAAGTTTTGATAAAATCCGACAAATTGAATCCTACTTGGCGATAAAGTATGGAATCTCTTTAAATCAATATACCCCAACCAATTATTCAAACAGTCAGGGTGCGGTAATTTGGGATGCAGTATTAAATAAGGAATATCCTTTTAATATCACTGGAATTGGTAAAGATAATTATTTTGGATTAAATCAAAAGCAATCCACATCAATTAATCAACCATATTTACTTAGTATTGGGTGGGATAAAATCTATGAAACGAATCAAGAAAATCCTTCTCAAATTCCTAATAATAATTACCTGATTTGGAGTGATGATAATGGAAGGCTTGAATTTGAACCAGATGAATTGAGCCTAAGCCAAAATCTTAAACGGAAATGGGTCATGAATGCTAATTTAAGCGATGATACAGAATCTACTTCCATACAATTAGATGTAGACCAAATTAAGAGTGAAATTGATTTTGAACATCAATATTGGTTAAAAGTCGATAAAAGTGGGACAGGTACTTTCCCAATAGAACATACGGAGTTATTTAAAGGTACTATTCAAAATAACAAAGCTAATTTTCATGGGATTAATTGGTCAGACTTCAATAAAAATAGAACTGCCTTTACTTTTAGTGCTGGACCTGCTTTAATGCCATTAGTTGAAGTAGTGCAACCCCAATGTAAACCCAATAAAGATGGGGGATTGAGTCTAAAAGTTTTTGGAGGAAAAGCCCCTTATCAAATTGAAATTAGAAAAGAAAATACCCTCACTATTGAAGCGCTCCTAGAGAAAAACCAAACTATTCAATTTGAAGATTTGGTATCGGGCAACTACCATTTATTGATTAAAGATAGGGATGGAATAGCCATTCAAAAAACCTTTTATCTACAAAGTTCGGATGCCCCAAAAATAGATTTACAAGCTACTTATTATTTAGCTGAAGGCGAGTCCATTCAATTAAACGGAAATAGTCTAGTTGAATCAGTTACTCCTAACCTAAGCTATCAATGGCAAGGAAATAATGGCTTCAATAGTCCTCATTCTCAAATAGAAATTAAGGAAGCAGGAAGTTATCAATTAACCGTAGCCGAAGATGAATGTATTAGTAAATATAACTTTGAGGTCAAGTCACTTGAAGAGGAAATATTTGAAAGGATTGAAGTTTTTCCTAATCCTATCAGCGAAAATACCCTATTTAAAGCAAAAATTAAACTAAAAGAACCAAGTCCGCTACAAGTGACTATTACAGATTCAAATGGGCGTATTATCAGAGAAAAAAATTATGACTCACAGGATTACTTTTTATATACGGAACAAATTACCGTGCCCGGTCACTATTTTTTAACCTTTGCTACCCAAAAGCAAAAAACAAGTAGGGCTATAATTATCCATTAATACTCCTATAACCTCCAAAAATTATACAGATGAAATACCGCATTCTCTTAGGTTCTATGCTACTAGCTAGTCTCTTTCTTTATTTTTACACATCCGAAAGTAATCAGATTAGCCAAGTAGGTAGTTTTAAAATTAAGCAACCACTGCTAATGGAAGAGGATTGTAAGGAGACACCTATCAAAAAATATATTCCTAAAGTAATACCAAAGACTAAAAGACCAATCTCTATTACTTATAAAGCTGATATTGCACAAGGGGTTATTGGTATCTCAGATAGCCTGCAAGTTGACCATGCCTATGATAACATATTTCACGTTCAAATAGACCAATTGCCTAGTTCAAAAGATGCTATTTGGTTGACTTATGATTTAGAAGGAGTGGCTGACCACACGTCAATAGCTAGAAGTATTAACGACCGAATAAGTATTGGAGGATATTTAGTCAATAAGCATGATAGTTGGACTGGTCAAAGAGAAAGCATACCTAATGATTGGTTAAAACTAGGAGATAATGTTGTCCGATTTTCTGTTCCATCTAAGATAAATAGCTCATGTAAAATTAAAAACTTGGGTATTCAAATTATCCGAGATTCCAAAGAAAAGAAAAATAAAAGAAGTGTAGTTCTTAATATACCTAATCCTGTATATTTTAATAATAAAGCCTACTTAAAAGGTTATTTGGAAGGAAAGGAAAAAAATAAAGCACAGCTTTTTATAGGGACTCAAAAAATTGATAATATTGATGGTGAATTTGAATATATTCTTACTAAAGATAAGTACATTGGAAGTAACTGGCCTATCGAAATAGTAGCTATTTACCCTGACGGAAAAGAAATTAGCCATCAAATAACATTAAATCACCAAGATAAGAATCCTGATTTTTTAACTAAAATTACTCAAAAAGAAAAAGTAGCACAAAGTATAGTTTCACCTGAGAAAGTTAGCGTAGTAGTAGCAGATGGATTAAAATTAATAATCCCGGTGGGGGCAATCAGTCAACCAGAAGTCATTAAAATTCAACCTTTACAAAATAGAGATTTGCCACCGTTACCCGTTGATATGGTCAATGTAACTCCTAAAAATGGTGGATTTAGATTATTACCCGATGGAAGTATTTTTTCTAAACCAATCAACTTAGAGATAGACTATGATCCTCAATTAATTCCTGCTGGTTATACTGCTGCCGATATTAGAACTTACTATTTTGATGAACAAAAACGAAAATGGACACAAATTTCTAAAAAAGCACTTTGCGATACAGGTAATTGTATTAATTCTTTAACCGACCATTTTACCGACTTTATTAATGGCATTATCAAAGTACCTGAATCGCCAGAAACCAATGGTTATACACCTACCTCCATTAAAGATTTAAAAGCAGCCAACCCTTCTGCCAATATACAACAAATGGAAACGCCTAAACCCAATAATCAGGGAAATCTCAATTCAAGGATGTCCATAAAAATTCCAGCAGGGCGAAACGGAATGCAGCCACAAATTGCTTTGTCCTATAATAATGAAGGGGGCAACGGATGGTTGGGTTTAGGTTGGGATTATTCCACTCCTGCTATTTCAATCGAAACTAGATGGGGTGTTCCTAGATATGATAAAGTCTTAGAAACAGAAACCTATTTATTAAATGGAGACCAGTTAACACCATTATCTCATCGAAACGAATTTGTACCAAGATATCAGCGTGACCAAATATTTCACCGCAGAGTTGAAGGCAGTTTTGAACGAATTATTCGACATGGTGATACTCCTAAGAATTATTGGTGGGAGGTAACGGACAAAAATGGAACGGTTAATTACTATGGTGGATTACCAGAGATAGACGATGTAATAGATGATGCTGTTTTAAAAACGGCAGATGATAACATAGCCCATTGGTGTTTAGTGATGACAAAAGATGCAAATGGAAATACCGTTCGCTATTACTACGATACTGTTGACCATTATGGGATAACGGATGCTACGAACTTAGGGCAACAACTTTATATTGACCGTATCACCTATACAGGATATGAAGAGGAGGATGGTAAATATGAAGTACATTTTACTCGTGATTCTGAACTTAATGATTCAAAACGATTTAACAGACCCGATGTAAATATTAATTGTCGATTGGGTTTTAAACAAGTTACTGCTGACTTATTACGACATATTGAAGTGAACTTTGATGGGGACTTGGTTAGACGCTATGAATTGGAATATCAGGAAGGGGCATTTTTTAAGACTTTACTTACTGCTTGTAGGGAATATGATAGGAAAGATAGTTTGTTTACGGAGCAGGAGTTTATTTATTTTGATGAGGTGCGGGATGATTCCAAGAATTATCAACCTTATTCTGCTAGAAAAGACTGGAAAGTTGATAGAGATGGTATTCACACTAATGATTCCGATACCATCCGAAATTTCTCAAATAAAGTAACTTTATTCGGAAGTGGTTCTTCTAGCAATGAAACTTTCGGAGGTTCTGTTACAGTAGGGTTAGGGTGTATGCCAGGAAAATTACTTTCAGTTGGTGGAAATTATAGCAGAGCAAAATCTGACGGGAGTGGCTTAGTTACCTTAACAGATATTGATGGAGATAAATTACCAGATAAAGTTTTTAGCATTGGGGAACATTTGTATTATAGAAAAAATTTATCCAATCCAGAAAATTTCTTGACGGAATATAGTGATACTATTCGGATTTTTGGGGAAATTAATCAATTTAGTGAATCAAGCACTAAATCAACTAGTAAAGGGGTTGAAGCCAATCCTCTCGTTGCTTTTGTAGGTAAATCAAAATCAAAAGCAACTACAAAAACGAACACTTACTTTATAGATGCTAATAATGACCAATTAATTGATATTTGTAAAGATGGAATCGTTTACTTTAATCATATTAATAAGGATGGCAATATTGAATTTAGCAAAGAAAGTAATTTGACACCAAATCCTATTTCTATGGAAGGTTCAATTAATGAAGATATAATGGATATAGAATTGATTGATGAAGATAGTCTTATTGATGAAAATCCATTGATTGATATGGTAAAAGTTTGGTATGCACAAGAAGAAGGATTAATTAATATCAACGCTCCTTTTCAATTAATTATAAATGCCGCATCAATCGAATATGGTAAAACTGATGGTGTAAAAATTTCTATTCAAAAAAATGAAGAATTACTGGATAGCATGACTATTATTGGGAATGATGCTGATACACATAATCTAAATATTCCAAATTTAATTCCAGTTGAACCTCAAGATAGAATTTTTTTTAGAGTTCAATCCCGATTTGATGGTGCTTATGACCAAATAAATTGGAGTCCAACTATCACTTATAATGAAGCATCTATACCCGATAGTGTTGCGATTGATATTAATGGAAAATCAAGAAAAGAATATCAATCTACCGATGATTACCTATTAGCATCTTGTCAAGCTACGACCTTAGCGTTTTCAGGTGAATTAACTATTGAAAGCGATTTTTTTAAACCCAAAACTACAGATACACTGATTGCAATGGTTAAATTAGATAATGCAATCATATACGCTGATACTTTTTTACCAGAATCTACTGGAATATTTCCTATAAACTTGACACAATCCGTTGAAAGTGACCAAGAAATTATCTTTACAGTTAGTTGTGAAACAAACGTAGATTGGAAATCCATTGAATGGCAGCCATTTATTTTTTATTCAGCTTTTGAAGATGGTAGAAATCCGGTAAGAGCAGATAGTAGTTATATCTTATCTTATTTTCCAGCAGTAGATTTCACCATGTTTAACTTACCAATTAAATATACTACACCATTTCAACTGATAAGTAAAGGGGATTCGTTAAACACATTTCACATAAGACCATTTTTAAATTTTGACACTTCACCCCAAGAATTAAGAGACCTTAACGAAGGATACATTGCATTTACTGCTAAGAGCCGTAGAAAAGTTTATGGTAGAAGTAAATTTAAAGTTACCAAAATTAATAATTTACGATTTGATATTGAAGGTAGTGAAAACGGGTTTGAAGTGGCAACAATGGAAGATGATACTATTTACTTTGAATACCATGTCTCCGATTTTTACACTAGCCAAATCTTGGATGCTGACAGTCTTGGTGTTTGGCTGAACGATACTTTGATAAGTAACGAAGTTGGTCTATTTTCAAAAATATCCCCCGAACACATTCCATTTGGTAATTTATATCGAGGTTGGGGAAATTTTGGCTATAATGGAAATAGGGATTTGGCAAACATAGTCATTAAGGAAGAACGCTTAGAAATTAAACAACCAGAGTTAAACGAGGAAGAAGTAGGAAATATTGACAATACAGAAGATATTCCCACAGAAGATAACCAAACAGAAGCCTCTATTAACATCTTATTTGCCGACCCTGCATCTAAATCATGGAAAGGTTATGATGACCTTACCTTTGTGACTGCCACTACCATGAGTAGTTCCAGATTGGGAGAAGATGATATTAGGCAAGAATCAAGTCTTTCCGATGAAGATAACGGATACAAATTACCTATTAAAATCTCTAAATCAGAAACCAATAATAAATCTGCAGGAGCCTCAGCTTTCTTTATTGGATATACAGGTACTGAAGCTGACGGTGAAACCCAAACAGTTATAGATTTAATAGATTTAAATGTAGATGGTTATCAAGATATAGTAACTGAAGAAAAGATTCTTTATACTTTACCAACTGGCGAATTTGAAAGAAACTTTACAGAGCAAGTTTCTATCAGAAATCACGTTTCTAAAAATAGTGGAATTGGATTCTCTCTTGGGGCTACTTACGCTGGCTCTGGTTCATTTAGTTCAGGTTTACCAAATATAAAAGGTGCTGGTGGGCTAGGTAATTATATCAAAAATGCTGATAAAGGTGCAGATAAAGCGGGAGCATCTATTGGCATTAATATATCTGGTCCATTTAACGAAGGTGATGATGAAGCAATAGATAGTTGGATGGATATAAATGGAGATGGCTTAATTGATAAAGTTTACGGTAATGGCATGGTACAATTAAACATGGGCTATTCATACCTCCCAAAAGAAAAATGGACTTTTGATGTTATCAGAAAAGGAAAAAGCAAAGATTTTAGTGGTGGAGGTTCACTAGGTTATAACAGGGGAAATTATGGTTTCTCTGCCGGCATAAGCTTCTCTAGAACTGATGCGGAGGTTTCTAAAACCCTTTTAGATATCAATGGCGATGGATTAGTTGATTTAGTTACTAAAGATAATCCATTAAAAGTTAGATTCAATACTGGAAATAGTTTCACAAATGAAATAGATTGGAATGGAATTGATGAAATAGAAACTAATGAATCTGTTGGCGTAAGTCAAAATACAGCCTTTACTGCTTCTGTCTGCATTGTGCTTCCTTTTGCAGCATTTAAAATATCAGGTAGTCCAAATTACTCCTGTGGCAACGGCGTCTCCCGCCAACACACCCAAATAACAGACATCAACGGAGACGGCTTCCCAGACTTCCTAAAATCCAATAACGACGGACACCTAGAAGTAAAAGCCTCCACTATTGGCAAAACCAATATGCTCAAAAAAGTTATCAGACCAATGGGGTCTGAATTTACCATCAATTACCAAAGAGTAGGTAATACTTATGAAATGCCACAAAGTAAATGGGTGATGCAGGAAGTATCCATCTTTGATGGTTTAGCAGGAGATGGGGCAGATACTACTCGGATGCGATTTGAATACAAAAATGGCTTTCAGAATCGACATGAGCGAACTTTTTATGGATTTGGAGAGGTAATTACAGAGGAATTAGATACTGAAAATCAAGATTCGGTTTATCGAAAAACGGTTCAAACCTTTGACAACACTCATTATTACAGAAAAGGTTTATTACTCAAACAACAGACTTTTGATGGACAAGGTAAACCCTTTTTAGAAACGGAAAACAAGTATGTTTTTCAGGATTTAGCTGGCAACCTTCTGACTAATTTTGATTCCATTCGGGCATCTATTTATCCTGCGTTGGAAGAAACAACAGAACGGTATTACGAAGGACAAGCGACTGCTGGGTTGGAACAGACTATGCAATATAAATATGATGCTTTAGGCAATGTCACCCATTATTATGATTCGGGGGATAAAACCAATGGGGATGCACTTTGGGCAGATATTACCTACCATGATTTAGATAACCAATACATAAAAGCTAGTCCTTCAAATATCATGGTTTATACCGATGAAGGATTAGAGCGACAT
>CAZXYA010000445.1:0-7763 GCA_964644655.1 uncultured Saprospiraceae bacterium
AACTCAACGAATTTAAGGTTTGCTTAGGTTTTATCTCTTTTCTCTCAATGAAATGGTCTCTATTCTCTAATCTACTGAACAATTACTATTTTATAAAGAAAGAAAGAAAGGAAGGTGCATCCCAAGTTGTAGTAAATCTCAGTTGCGACAATTTGGGATGCACCCAGAAAAGATGAAAATAACAAATATAGAAAGTAAACTCTTATGTTGAAGAAGGGTTGTTTGATTAAATGCTAAATAATGTCGGGCATTAGATTATTTTAGGGTTGAAATTTGCGAAAGCGGTAGGGAACTTTTATCTTTATAGTCTAAATTCACAGACACACCAACTATTATGAACACTTCTATGTATAATTAGCTGAATAATAATGTTCCTAATTTTACAATCTATCACTTTGCTACCTCCCATATAATTTCCCTCACAAATCTTTAATTTGAAATTTACACATTTGTTTATCTAATCATTTACTCATTTTTGAAATTAAGAAAATGAGTAAGGAATTAATGTAAATAAATGATACAAATTTGGGTGTGTATTTTTTTCTTTAGGCAAGGCGCAAAAAACGGAGTTATGTCTTCGCATAATGAGTATTTTTGTAACGCAGCATAAAGGAAAAAAGACCAGTCAAAATGTAACGTTTATTTTAATTCCATTCCTAAGTAGTCTGTCCAGTTAATACTGTCGGTATCTTTTGATAAAATATTGCCGATAACTTCGTTAAAATTTATTTCCGTAGCGACGGCTATGCAAAGAAATTTTGCCTTGTTCTCGACAAATTTTATGACAAAATCTACCCGTCACTATTAACTGGACAGGCTACTAAGTTGATTAATTTTTTATTTTAACTACACACACACATCTTAAAACCATTTAGCGATATGAGAAAGCTATCACTTATTACCTACTTTTTAATAGGTGCGATTGGCAGTTTATGGGCCAATAATACTACACCTACCACCATTATTACCTACAGCGTTGAAGCGACGCCATTTTCAACTGATTTTGGGAATAACTTTGCCTACTATCATGTCAATTTAGATTTAGGAGATTTAACCCGTGTCGCCAAAGACGGAAAACTTCAAGTAGTGGTAGATTTCCAACGAGGTATGGAAATTAAGGAAACCCGTTTTGAACAGAAACCGAATGGCACGATTTACTATGTGACCGATTTAACCACTCCAATTTATCAGGCAACCGTAACCGATTTATCAGGAAATCTATTATTAGATAAAACCTATGGAGGCGAAGAACGAATTATTGATTATGGTCGAGAACTTAACTATATGGAAAACGAATTGGCAGAAAAGTGGTTAAAGGAAAAAGATCAATATTTGCAAAGAACTGAATTTCAACATTTAGATTTTGTAGATTTTGAGATTGACTTAATCGATTTATTGGAAACCAATCCAATTGTTTCTCCAATAAATAGTAATAATAAGACCAATTCAACTTCATCAGCTCCAACTCCGTCAGCTCCAACGACTGCTAAAACAGCAAACCCTGAAACCGTCTTAGAGGAGGAAGTTGAAACCACTCAGCCAATTAATGAAGCGGCGGCAGCAAAGGAAGAAGACGTATTGAATGATCCATTTGGCGAATTAAAAGAACCCTTAGTAAATGCTCAAAGTGATGAAAACGGAAATGAAGCACCAGCTGCTCCAATTGATTATGAGGCAAGTGCTCAAGCAGAAAAAGAGAAAGCCGCAGCAAATGCAGCCCAAACGCCAGCTACTGCTACCGAATCAATCACGCCTGTTCTTTCTGATCGTAGAAATATTGTAAAACTGAACCTACCAAACCTTGCCTTTGGAAGTATTACCCTCAACTATGAACGCATTTTATCTGCTCGAAATTCAGCCGCTTTAAACGTAGGATTTGTGCCAAGCCAAAACTCAATTTCAATCCTCAATAATGTGTTTGATGTAGATGAAACAGTTACGCCTACTCAATTTTCTAATGTAACCGCTACGGGCGAATACCGTTTTTATAGTAAAAATAAAGGCGCAGGAAACGGCTTTTATTTTGCCCCTTACGCTAGATATGCCAACCATAAGTTAACTTTTGATACCAATATTGAAGAAAATTTTACCAATGTATCCACTACACTTTCAGCTATTGGTTTGGGCGGGCAAATTGGTATTCAATGGTTGATTAAAGATCGCATTGCTATTGATTGGGGTATTTTGGGTCTAGCAGCACAATGGTACACGTCCACCACCACCTTCACCTCACCATTAGGCGAAGACCTCAATTTTGACCAGATTAGAGCAGATTTAGAAGCAGAAATCAACGATTCTCCGTTGACCAATAAATTAGAATTTACGAATACAGAAAATTCTTTAGAAGCAAGAATGCCTTTTTTGTTTGGGGGGGCGAGGACTTATTTGAGTGTGGGGTATAAGTTTTAGATAATCTGGCTTTCTGAGCAATAAAACATTTTTTTTCTAAAAGAAAAGGCAAATCAGGTTAACTGATTTGCCTTTTGCAATAACCATTCGTAAATGAAGATAAGTATATAAAACCTTCGAATTTGATAATCATCACTCCATTGATTGCCCCCATCTAGTTATAGCTTTAACACTAGTCAATTCTTTAATCATCGGTTCTGCTTGTTTAAGATAATCCAGGCAGGTATCATGTGCGTTTTTGATCATACGCCTATCACTTTTAATGACTTCCATTTTTATAGGGTAGCTATCGCTATTATCCCATTCGTTTTTAAAATAATTATGGATGGCAATTGAATTAGAGGTTTGGGGATCAATTAATATTAGGTCAGAAAGGATTGGGATTTTGAATTTAGAGACGAATAACCGGAAGTAGTTGGCAGTTGTTTCTTGTTCTTTGAGATCTACCAAATATGTAATAAATTCAGGATGTACTTTATCATTTAAAATGATTCTATTGATTCGAATTTCATGATTAATTATTATTTCTTTGTGCTTATTAAAGTAATCTTGCATTGAGCTCTTAAAATGAACGGGACCATGCCCTAAAAAATAAATTTCGTCTTTGGCATTTATTATTTCCTCTTGCAGCATTTTGTAAAAAAGACCTCTTTCTTCTCGCTTAAAATGATAAGTATAATTCGCTGATAGACTATTGGCTATCTTTATTTTTTTATCTTTTAATTTAAACATAGTCTTTTCTGCTTTGTCTTTTTCTTCTAGGTTACCCTTTTGTACTAACCGCATTAATTGAGCATAAGGGACACCAGTAGTGTTATCTAAATTATTATAAATGGCATAAAAATTTTTTCCACTAGATAAGTCATCTCCTTGAATGTGAATGTGGATAAAAATGACTTTATCAGATTTATGAGGATCGACGGAATGGAGGTAAATAGCAAAACTGTGGCGTAGTTTGGTAATAGTACCATAATAAATGTTCTTACTCCTTTTAACTTCTACCTTTGCAATTCGTTTTTGTAAATCGAGTTTTAAGATTAAATTACTTTGTTTGTCTTCAGATCCATAGTAAAAACAGTTAAATATTATCCATTTAGGTTTGGATTTATGAAAATTTGTAAAGGTTTTCAGCCTGTAAGCTTTTTCAAAATTATTTAAAGTTAGTTGATAATCTTCCTCTAAATTTATAGGAATGGTCTTTTTCTCTTTTAAATGTTTATACCAATTAAAAGAATCTGTAGGCACACTTATATCTTCCCATATTTCCTTAAAATAATCGGTTACTTTTTGGACTAGATTTGCTTTGTTTTTATTGCCTATTAGCTGTAAATGCGGCCCTTTAAAGGCAGTATTATTCTGCCAAAATATGCCCCAAAAAGTAACTTTATTTTTTTCTTCTTTATCCAAACATTGATAAACAGGGATAGAGGCTGGTCGATAAAATAAACGTAATTCAATGCTGATTTTGTCTTCCCTGTCTTTCTTATTAAAGTCTTCCATTAACGTATGAATACCTCCAATCAGGGTTTTCAAATGGTTATTAAAGTTTTCAAATCTAGTAATATTTTCGGTTCCAAAAGTATGGGTACGTTCCTTTGCCATATCTGAATAGGGTTGAGCTAAAAGAATTTTAATCACCCTTAATTTTCCATTAATAATAGCTTTTCTAAATAATTCTTCCCAAAATCGCCAATTGTACAAAATACTTTGCAAAATTCTTAATTCATAAGCTTCGTTTATGGCATTATGCAACACTTGCAAATCTGATAAATTTCCATCAAGAATATTATACAATCCTTGTTTACGAATATTTTTTTCATTGAATTTGATAACATCTTCTAGCTTAATATTCGTAGAAGAAGCTTTAATATAGGAGCCTGTAATTTTTTGAGTTGTTGCTTGTTCTATTACAACATTTTCAATCCCTTTAAATTTTGCAATTGCTGCCATACAAGCTCTGATTTCGGTGATTCTTTCTGGATTTAATACGCCTGATTTTTTAGCAGCAGAAATTTCTGGAGTATGTTTGATGGGTTTAATTTCAGCAGAAAGTTGCTCGTCTGCGGTTAACTCCAAGGATAATTCCACAATTCGTTTTTGACTAATTCCGTATTTATTCAGTAATCGGGTATATACATGAATAAATGAAATATCCTTACTACCTGTGTTAAATAGTTTATCTCCTTTATTTTTAAATACGAAAGGAATCTTATTCATTTACTGCTTGATTTAATAAAAGATTTTGGTCGTCTTATTGAATTTTGATATGGTAATACCTAATTTTTTATAGCCACCACTATATGACCTTTCTATTAATCTTTAATAATTAAAAAAATGAAGAATAATTATTTTTTAACGTTTAGAGATTTATTGGATGTTTTTTAGCATCAAAAGATTATAGCACATACTTTTAATTATATTTAATTAAATTTTGAAAAAATACCTTAATTGCTCTTGATTTTAAATTAATAAAAAAGTAATGATTTTTATATTAATAAGGTAAAAATAACATTTACATTTTAGAAATAATAATTAAAATTAAAAATAATAATTAATTAATAAAAAAATAATAAAGAATAATAATATTAATATTAAATTATTAGTATTAATTATTAAATTAAATATAATAAATTTTAAATAATGCTGTAAATTGTAAGATTTTTTTTTTTACCTTTACACAGAAGATGTTTGGATAGGAACACTAGTGTTTACAATGCTAGTTGTACTAGACAAGCAATAAGATGGATAGAATATTTTGTTATTCAGCCATCTTAGAAAAAAGGAGTGGGATGTAAGTTGGACCTTCAATCCCAACTCCAAATCATTTATAATGCCTCCTTTGTTGGAAAGAAGGCTATGCTTAAATAATTGGATGCAAATTAGTTTTTTTTTTGCATTTTTCTATATTTTTTGGGTATTTATACCATTAGATAACTCCCTAAATTATAATAGTATCCCTTTATTTTCTCCATAGCTTTCCTCCAACAATAGCAGGTTTTTTTCACTTTTAAATTTTTTATCATGAAAAAAATTACTGTTAGCTTGTCAATTTCTAATTACCCACTTTTAATTTAATGCTTACAACCATTCTAACAACACGCTGTATTTTAGTAAATATTATTTTTTCATAGATTGTAATCAACAAAGCGCAAAACTAGAGATTTGATACTCCTCTTTTTTTTAATGAAAGGTATCTCGCTTGTGGTCAAAAAAATTACCAACTAGACCTTTCTGGTAGAATGAATATCAATTCCTCCAAAACAATTTTAGTCTATCTCAGCTTATGATTGATTATTATTAAATTGTAGACTCGCCATGTGTAAAAAAATTACTATTGAACTACATACAAAATTAGATAGAGTATGTATCTCCAAGATTATTAAGATAAAGGCAGAAAAAGAAATCTGCTTAATTGAAACCCAATGTGGTAAAGAATATACCTCCATTAAAAATTTTAAACATTATTTTAAAATAATTAGGGAGAAGGGTGGCAACTTTGTAATTACTAGAAAGGGTACGGCAATAAATGGCGATTTAGTAGCTTCTCTTATTAAAAAGGAGCGGAAAATTATTATGATTAATCAAACAGAAGTTATTGTAGTAAAAGAAAGATGGCCTTTTGTGAAAAAATACTTAGAGAGTTTATGATTGACTTGTAGGTGTTTTGACAGGTCTTGTGTGATGATAAATAGACCTTGTCCTTTTAACTTGTATTTGGAAGGTTTAAACGTGTTTTTTGCCTTAAATTTGAGAAAGAATTGAATTGGTAGGTTGATTAATCAAATTGATTTTTTGTTATGGAGCTTTATTATGAAACTTTTAAATAACAACTTAATTTCAAAGTAAATTAAGACAACTCACCTACTAAACAGTACCATTTTATTCAGAACCATCCAGAAGCAACCATTCAAAATGGATTAAAGCGAAAACAGTAGAAGCAATTGATTTACTGGTTTTTTATTTTTTTCATTTAAACTTTTGAATATGTTTAGCTTCTGGGACTGGATCTGCGGTGGCTCTATTATTACGTCGGAAGATGTCGTTGACTTCTGAGACTAAAAGAAATAGAGAAGGGACAGCATTTAGAGAAACGGAGCTAACGACTAATGTTTTCTAAAGCTGTCCACCACTTTTTTTAACCAATCTTGCGTGGTTTTATTTTCTATAGCGTCAATTTCTTTTTCAATTGCTTGGAGTTTTTCAGATTCATCGCTTAATAGACCACCCAATGTACCATTTTTTTGCCGAAATTTCACTAAATCTTTCAGAATAGACAGATATTTTGAAAAATATGTTTGTTGATAATTGATTTTTTTACTGCGCTTAACTTGTGTTTCAAGTTTGTGAATACGTTGTAAAATCGGACTAGGATTTTTTGGATTTTTTTTAAAGAGTGCTTTCAATAGCGTTTGATTGACTAAAATGTAAAATTTCCAATCTTCTAAGAATAATTCATTGAGAATGGGTTCTATTTTATCCAACTCATTGAGCGTATAATGGAGATTTGCTTGACAGTAAAGCCTTACACTTTTCTGAATATCGGGAGGTAATAAGTCAATATAGGTGGCTAAAAATTTTTTGGCATATTGGTATTTTCCTGAGAGTAAGGCAGGATTATAAACATTGATGAATGTTTCGTAGGTGATAATACCATTGGCCAAAAAAATCCTTTTTTCTAAAACGTACTTATTGAATTCAAAAAACTCTTTGATAGCATCAGGGGCAACGGATTTGCGGTAATTAATGAGGTAATTTCTTAGTAATGTGCATATATGCATGCAATTTTCATTTTTTAAGACATCGAAATTCGCTTGTAGTAGGGCTTTAATTTGATAATATTTTTCAAGACTGTCTGGGTATTCTTTTTTACCAAAACTTAGATTTAATTCAATGATTTGGGCGTATAATTTTAGCAATAGTGGACTGTCTCTTTCTTTGCTTCGCTGAAGCATCTCCTGAAGTAATGGTAATTCAAAGTTACTAGGTAAGTAAAGGCTTCTTGAAGATAAGTCTGCCCCAATTTTACTGTTTTTGAGATAAAAAAAATCAAGGTAACTCTTACTTAGGTTAAAAAAATCAGAAGTAGGTATATGATCTTTATTTCCTAAAGTTTCAAATAGAAAATTTTCTTCATTTTGAGCATATTGCAAATATTCTTTTTCGTTCTTTTGAACTTGATCAGTTATATTTTTTTTGGTTTTTTCTAAGGCTTTTTTGTATAAATCATATTGTTGTTTACGCAACAAATTTTTGGCATAATAACCATTTTGTTCGACGGTGTTTTCTGTGGATTGGAACTCTGAAAGACTAAGAAAAGCAATAACTAAATTTTTTAATTTATGCGCTATTTTACT
>CAZXYA010000446.1:0-7751 GCA_964644655.1 uncultured Saprospiraceae bacterium
GTTACTGGTTACTGGTTACTGGTTACTGGTTACTGGTTACTGGTTAAGAAAATTGTTCTATCGTTATTTTGCAACTTATTTCCGATTTATTTTCAGCGAAAAATTCAAAATTCTCAAACGTCTCGCCGTTCCAATAGTTCCCGAATATGCGAAATATCCAGTTGTAATTGATCTATTTTTTCTTCCAGTTCTTTATTATTATCCATGGTCATTTCATCTACAAAAACAGCGTTTGCTAAGGACATCCCGAAGATACCACCAATCAAGACGATTAAGACAAAAAAGAATCTGGAAAAACCAATCGTATATTCACCAGTTGAATTATCGGCAATTACATCCGCCACTTCATTCCATCCTTCCACTGTAAATAATTGGAAAACCGTATAGGCAGCAATTAGTGGATCCCCAAAATATTCAGGGGCAATATCTTGATAAAAATGACAGGTTAAAATCGCCAAAATCAAATCGAGGAATAGCAATACAATTAGGACAAATACGGATGCTCGTAAAGCTCGTCCCAAGCCTGATAAAATCATGGATAAATGTGGCACAAATGCCATAAATCTAAACAATCTAACCAATCTAAAGACCCTTAATAATAATAAGGAAGAAGTATCTGGCAAGGGTAAGTAAGCTATAAATAAGGAAGGTAAACTCACGATTACAATGATAAAGTCGAACCAATTCCAATTATTAGCAAAGTATCTTTTAGGTTTATAAACAACAAGCTTGACAATTGCTTCTATTAAAAAAAGTACTACAAAAAAATGATCTATATGGACTAATATTTCGTGTCCTTTCGCGTTAGGAAAATAAAGAAAAAAGATAATTGCTGCATTCAACAAAATGGCAATCATCATGTTCCGTTCAGATAGAAAAAATCTTTTTAACATTTTTGGCTATTCTAGGTTTGCACGGTGTATTTCCCCCGTCAGAGGGAACATCCTGTAGATTTTCAAAATCTGTGCAAAAACTTTAACATTTGGAAATTTGCAAAATAGAATTTAACAGCCCTGCTCTGCCCCAGGGGTGATTAGTTCTAATTTTAGGTGATTTTAATTCATTCCTAGCTATCCTAATTAGCAATTTAATAATAAACCAATTTTCACATTAATACCTTATCATTTAATCTTATAAGCAGACCAATTAATCTTTTTATCTAACTCATAGTGATCCAATCGATTATGATAAAAATACAATAATTTAAAGCTTTCACTTATAACATTCCCTGCTTTATTAATTTTCAATGGTGCTTGGGCATGAAAGACCCCTAAAAATTGCATCCCTTCTTCGATTAATGCTTTAGCCTCCCAATGAATTTCTTTAGCTAATTTAGCTTTCCCTCCTGCTTCTAATTTTTTCAATTCTATTTGTAAAGATTCCATTGCTTGTACGACCATTTCCATCGGAAATTCAAAGTCTTCAGATGGTAATCGCAACAAGCCGTACAAATCTAAATGGGTATTTTGAGCTTTTAAAACATTAAACATCAAAAAGGCAATAGCATGACTACTCAGCACTACATTATCCGCAAAAAAGCGTTCGACTACCCTATCTGCTAAAATTTGTGTGTACTGACGATCTCTTTGTAAGTCTTTATTAACGACGCCATCTTTTTTGAAATAATCCTTAATATCAATCGAATTGCCATATTGATCCGAACTATTTCCTGCTGCATCTACAAAATTCCCTAATACATCTAAAGGCTTCCCAAAGGTTAATAAGATTTCAGAGCCATTAGAGAAATAATTCCAAGCAAATTTTAATACTTTTCTAAAACTATAGGAACTATCTTTTACATTAATATAACGGTCTTTTCCTGTTTGACGTAAATGACTTTCGACCAAAAATGGCGCTTCCAAAACAAAATGATAGCCCACTACAACAGGTACAATAAATACCTTTTCATCTGTTCCTTTGGCAGCTAAAGCTCGTTGTGCTTCTACGGCTGTTCCCACCATCCCCATCTTTAGCTTCTTCTCTAGATGCCCCGAACGAGAACGAGTTCCGCCAGGAAAAATAATACAATTGGTCCCTCTTTGAATGGCTAAATTAGACATCGCTTTTAGCGTTTCTAAGTAAACGGGATTCTTCTTACGTCTATCCAATCTATACGCCCCTACTCTATTGATAAAATAAGCCGTATATCCTGTATTGTATAAATTTAATCCTGCTGCAAAAGAAAAGTGAGGTAAACCACCGAAAGTATCCATGATATAGCCAATCAAGACCGAATCTAGGTTACTATGATGGGTGGGTAAAATAATAACCGTTCCTTTTTTCATCAAAGAGCGGACCTTTTCGATTTCTCCACTAATTTTCATCCGTTCACTTAGCCGATGCTTTCTACTAAAAATCCGCTTGATATTTCTACTAGCTGCCGTATTCAGCAAACGACTAAAAAACCAAGTCAAAAATTTACGAGCAAACTCAAAGGTTTTTATTCTGAAAGTAGCAACAATTTCCTCGGCATAAGTATTGACAATCGACGTAAGCAACTCTTTATTCGCTGCTTTCGCCTGTTCTGGTTTTTGGTCCAAAGCAGTCGTTACCAATCGTTTTTGAATTTTTTTCCAAAAAGACCGTTCATTCGGTGGATCAATTTTCCAAGGTTCTTCTTTTATCCGAATTTGCTCTAAGTAAGCCGTTTTACCAATCATGTTGGTAACATCCTCTGTCTTCTTGCGCAATAAGCGCTCTACCGTAAAATCAGTAATTTCTTGTACGAAAGCTTTTCGGTCTCGGTGCAATTTATTAATTGGCCAATCTTCCATTCTTTCGTAAACGTGAGGGTATATTTTATTTTCTTCTTCCAAATTTTATATTTTATTTGATTTGCTAAATTTCCAAAATTTAGTAAATCTAAATTGGTTGTTATCCAAGAATAAGAGCGTTTAGATCATCGAAAGAAAATTGATAGTTATCCGTTGGCCGTGTTTTTCCCCAACGGATTGATTTCCCCAACGCCTGCCTGCCGCAGGCAGGGATTTTAGATGCATTATCAAAATAAATAATCTCCCTTTTTAATCTGACGCACTAATAAACCTACCTAGTTGCCTACGAGCAGGTCTGCTAGATTTAGCATATCAAGTATTTTGAATTATTCATCTTGCAACAGCTTAAACTCTGCAAATATATCCCGGTTGTCGCCATCCGAAAGATAAGCAAATGCTCCTTTTTTATTAATGATGTAATAAGCGGGTAACTTGCTTAGCTCATAAGCTCTTTTTAATTGGTCGTCATTGCCACCATATAAATTAAGCCCTGGCATCGGAATTCGATTCATTGTTTCTCTCCATCTGTCTTTTGAACCATCGGTCGTCACATTAATTAAAACAACTCCCTGTGCTGCCAGTTTTTGACGAACTTCCTCTGTATTTTTAAAACCACTTAAGCAAGGTTTGCACCAACTCGCCCAAAAAGTTAAATAAACTACTTTGCCTTGATAGTCTTTTAAGCTAACTTTTTTTCCTTCGACATCCATCAAAGTAAACTCAGGAGCAGGTTCAGCCGTAAAAGTAAAGAAAGTGAGTAAGAGAAAAGATAATAATCGAATCATTTTTTATTTTTTGTTAATCGATCCAAAATTAAAATTGTAATATACTACTTCGCATTTCATAAATCAAAATCATTGTTTACTTTGCGGTAAATTTAGGTATCAAAAAGTAAATGCCTAATCAATATTAAAAACCATATCATGAAGAAAATAGTTGTCCTTGGTCTTGGCAAGGTAGGCACACTAGTCGCCGTTTTGCTCAGCAAAAGATTTAAAGTTACAGGAATTGACTTAAATCGTCCACATTATGACGGTGAAATGCCTTTTAAAGTCAAAAAAGGAGATGTATCAGATGTCAATTTTTTAAATAACGAATTCCAAAAAACAGATGCGGTAGTCTCTGCTTTGCCTTATTTTTTAAATAAGAAAGTAGCAGAAGTTGCCTATCAAACAGGTATTCATTATTTCGATTTAACAGAGGATGTAGAAACGACTAATTTTATTAGAGATTTAAGCAAAACGGCTAAAGGCGTAATGGCCCCTCAATGCGGTTTAGCCCCCGGAATCATTGGTATTATAGGAGCAGATTTAGCCAATAATTTCACCAAATTACGAGATATTGAATTAAGAGTAGGTGCTTTACCTCGATTTCCAAACGGGCAATTGGCCTATTCCTTTACTTGGTCACCAGCGGGTGTAATTAACGAATACATCAATGATGCAGAAGCGATTGATAACGGACAAAGAAAGATGATTCCGTCTTTAACAGGCTTTGAATACATCAATATAGAAGGTCAGGAATTTGAAGCTTTTACTACCTCTGGTGGACTAGGAACGATGTGTGAAACCTATGAAGGAAAAGTGGACACGCTTAATTATAAAACCATTCGTTATCCCGGTCATGGAAAATTGATGCGGTTTTTAATGTATGAATTAATTTTAAAAGAAGATAAAAAGCAATTAGAAAGTATTTTAAGTAATGCCAAACCACCCGTTAAGGAAGATGTTGTTTATGTTTATGCGGTGGTAGAAGGCTGGAAAGGAGATCAGATTTTGAGAGATGAATATTTTAATGCCTTTTATCCTAAAAAAATCGCTTGGCGAACTTGGCGAGCCATTAGCTGGACAACGGCTGCTTCTATTGCCTCCGTAGTCGAAATGGTTGCCGATGGAACTTTAGCCAATAATGGGTTTATCAAGCAAGAAGAAATTGACCTGGCTGCTTTCTATCAGACTGAAAATGGGAAATTATTCCTAGATTAAATATTTTGAGGATACTCTTATACTTACTAAAGATACTATGCAACAAAAATTTGAACCAACTAAAGAAATTACCATCCATTCTATCAAAAGTTTTCAACAATTTTTGAGAAATGGTTTATCTTTAAAAAATTGTACGCTACAAGGCATTGATTTTTCCAAAGTTGATATAAGTTGGGAAAATTTAAAAATAAAAAACACCGCCTTTCTTGGCTGTAAACTAAAAATAGAACAAGAAATTTATCTTCGTCGAAAAGGAGCTACGATTATTAATGCTCCTAATAATTTACCTTATCAACCATTCAGAAATAAGCTGTATAATTGGCAGGAATTGATGAAGGGTTATGCTTTTGAAAAAGACGAAAGTATAGATTACAAAATTTATCGCCATTTCTCCAAACAAAAATATACGCCTAGTATTAATGAAGCACTCTGGCAACGAATCCACGACCATGCTATGGATGATGCTTTGCGGATTTTATTGGAGTTTGATGAAAATGGAATGACCAATAAAAAGTGTATTGGCGTAATGGGTGGGCATAGTACTCGAAGAGACGACCCTTTTTATGTAAAATCGGCTTTGACAGCTAAATTATTAACTGAAAATGGTTATTTAGTTGCCTCTGGTGGAGGGCCAGGGATTATGGAAGCCACTAATTTAGGCGCTTATTTTGCAGGTAAATCAGAAGAAGCTTTACTATCTGCCATCAAAACCTTACAAAAAGCACCTCATTATTCTAACAAAAAATTCCATCAACAAGCATTTAAAGTTTTAGACAAATATCCTAGAGGGGCAGAAAGTTTAGCTATTCCTACCTGGTTTTATGGACATGAACCAAGTAATTTATTTGCCTCCCACATTGCTAAATATTTTTCTAATAGTATTCGAGAAGATACCTTATTAGCAGTTAGTTTATATGGCATCATTTGTGCCCCAGGAAGTGCTGGAACTGTCCAAGAAATATTTATGGATGCTACTCAAAATCACTATGGCACTTTTAATTATATCAGTCCAATGGTTTTTTTGGGCAAAGAACATTATTCTGTAAAAACGATGATTTATCCTTTACTACGACAATTGGCTTGGGGAAAAGAATATTATGATTTACTGCATATTACAGATGACCCAAGTGAGGTTTTATCCTTTTTGCAAGCACATCCACCTTTTAAAACCAAAAAAAGTTAATAATCGGCAAGAATATTGACTATACATTTTATACACCCAAAAGAGTTTTTTGTAACACAAATACTAAATTCCTGATTCGACTTAAAGATGAGTACAACTAAAAAAAATACCGCCATTCTATTAATTCATTGCCCTGACCAAAAGGGCATTGTAGCCGCTATTTCTGATTTTTTATTAAAAAATCACGGAAATGTGGTAGATATTCAACAGCATGTAGAAAAAGATATTAATCATTTTTTCATGCGGGTAGAATGGGAATTAGCTGATTTTGTGATTCCTAGAGCAAAGATTGAAGATTATTTTGCGACTTTAATTGGTAATAAATATCAAATGCAATGGCAATTACATTTTTCGGATAAAAAGCCTAGAATGGCTTTATTCGTTTCCAAAATGACGCATTGCTTATATGATATTTTACAAAAATATATGTCGGGAGAATGGGAAGTAGAAATTCCTTTAATTATTGGAAACCATGAAAAATTGAAGTCTATTGCTAATCGATTTGATATTGACTTCCATCATTTTCCAATTACCAAAGCAACCAAGCCAGAACAAGAAGCTAAAGAAATTGCTTTATTAAGAGAACAAGAAGTAGATTTTGTGGTCCTCGCTAGATATATGCAGATTCTATCAGATGATTTTGTCAAGGAATTCCCCAATCAAGTCATCAATATTCACCATTCTTTTTTACCTGCTTTTATCGGAGCTAGACCTTATCATGCAGCTCATAAGAGAGGTGTAAAAATTATTGGGGCAACCAGTCATTACGTAACTGCTGATTTAGATGAAGGCCCTATCATTGTCCAACATACCACAAGCGTAAGTCATAAAGATTCGGTAAAAGACTTAATTAGAAAAGGTAGGAATTTAGAGAAAATGGTCTTATCGGAAGCTATTTATTTACAATTACAACATAAGGTATTGACTTATCAGAATCGAACGATTGTTTTTTAACTAGAAGAAGACAGAAGTCAGACCATCTATTTCATAGATTGTCAGAAGTCAGACCGTTTATCTCGATAAATCGGAACTGTCTGATGTCAAATTTTGCGGCTGTCCCACATCTGACTTCTGACAGAAAATTTCAATTTTCGGTCTGACTTCTGACTTCTCGATTAGAACCTATCCAAAATCCGCTGTTTCATTTGCCCAAATTCTTCTTCGGTAATAATACCCGCATCTTTTAGTTCCGCTAATTTCTTTAATTTATCCATGATTTCTTCGGTCGAATCTGCTACTGCTTTTTTCTTAGCAACTGCTGCTTTTTCTACTTTGGCAGAATCGTCTTTAGCAGCTTTTGGCGGTGCCGTTTCTTTTTCTGTGGGTACACTAAAATTATCTCCTTGATCATTTTTAGCGTCCTTATTCCATTCTTTAGCTACTTTTTTACCTTTTTCAAACTTCTCCTTATACATCTTCCGTAATCTATCTGGGTCAAAATCTAAGATAGTACCGCCTGAGGCAAAATGCTTTTTGAATACTTCCCCTAAAGCATAGGTAGAAGCACCTGCAAAAATAGAAACAGTAGCTCCACCTATAAAAGAACCGATTCCAGGAATCAATTTAATCACACTTCCTGCACCAATTCTTGCCAAGGCAGAACTCGTTAAAGAAGTCACCAAAGCCTTGCCTTGAGTTTCTTCAAAATCAACATCATACACTCGGCATAATTGGCGAATCATGTCTAATTGTAAGGCACTTACCGCAAATATATCGGCTATTAAAATAGGAATCATTCCAGCGCCCATCGACCAGATTACGTGATTTCTAATTATCGTATCAGCATGATTAGAACGGCCTGAATCTTTT
>CAZXYA010000447.1:0-7720 GCA_964644655.1 uncultured Saprospiraceae bacterium
TCTGCTAAAATGCCTTTCAAATCGGCAGGCGAATAATTAATAGACTTCAAGGGTTTATTATCCGATGTTCTAAAAACTAAATAAACATCTCCTTCTTTTTTAAAGTAGCTGTCAACACCTTTGGTTTTTTTATAATGTGCCATCGTCTTTAGAGCTTCTTCCCTTGATTTACAGGTTTTACTCATATTGGAACGCTGCACTTCATCAAATAAGGTTTTGAATTTATCGCCTAATCCAAATTCTAAAATAGCCCCTGATAAAACGTATTGAATATCACATAAAGCATCGGCTACTTCGACCAAATCATTATCAGCAATCGCTTCTTCTAATTCTTTTAATTCTTCGGCAATCAACGATACCCGCAATTTACATCGCTTTTCCGCAGGGATAATTGGTTTTGGCTCAATTGGATGTTTGAAAGTTCTATGAAATTCAGCTACCTGATTTAATGCGTCTAGTTTTTCCATGATTGTATAGTTTTAACGATGAATGATGAACGATAAACGATGAATTCCTAAAAGTAGGAGTGTATAATAATTTTCTAATCAAGTAGGTAATTGGATATTAGCGTGTCGGCTAAATAATTGATGAAAATCCGTTGCTAACTTAATCCGTTGCTAAGTTTTTTTAGTAACGGATTTGACGAGCTAGATGATAGTTTAAATATTTTCATAACCTCCCTTTTTTAACTGACCATCTAATAATTAAGTTAACAACTTTGTAAAGTAAATCAATTTTAGGAACTCATTGTACATCATCTATAGTTCAATAGTTGTTTGGCGATGATATTAAATTTTAAGGTTGGCAAAATTAGCTAGAAAACAATTCAAAGCAAATAGCACTTTCCGTTTTTTTAACCATCAAATAATGTTTGTTTGTCCAATATTGGTAGGCTCGTTACCAAAAAACCATTTTTTATCAATAGTTTTACCGCATTTGAATTGAGCATCATTAATTATGAATCTAGGTTTAGTTATTGAAATTATAGCCACCATTACTTCCTTAGTTTACCTTTTTTTATTGATGAAGGAAAATATATGGTGTTGGTTTTTTGCGATTATTTCTTCTGCCTTAAGCGTTTATTTATTTATTACCGCTAAACTATATTCAGAAGCTTTTTTGTATTTTACTTTTATTTTATTTGGAATTTATGGTTGGTATAAATGGTCTAATAAAACGAATAGAGGTGGTACTTTGACGGTTAGTAAATTATCTATAAAAACACATGGGCTGTGGATAATTGCTGGCTTTATCCTTGCCTTTATCTTAGGTTATATTTTTAGAACTTACACCGACGCAGAAAAATCTTTTATAGATTCCAATACTACTATTTTTAGCTTTATTGCTAGTTATTTAGAAGCACATAAATACCTCTATGCTTGGGTTTATTGGATTATCATTAATGGGGTTAATATTTGGTTATACTATACACAAGGTTTGTCTATTTATGCAGGCTTAATGATTATTTATTTTGTCATGTCCGGAGTAGGGCTTTGGCGGTGGCGAGAGAGCTATTTGGCGACTCATTCGTAACAGTTTTATTGTCAATTGATTATAGGGGGCATTTTATTAACCGTAAAAAGATTTCAATTGCTTTTATTTGGTGTCGGAGCTACGCTCCTTATTCGCAATTTCAGGTAATTAAATCTACAGACGGTGTCAGAGCGATGCTCTTTTACCAAAAAATCAAGGAGCATCGCTCCGAAACTGTCTGTAGAAACTGTTTTAACGGCTTGTTTTCCAGAAGGAGCGTAGCTGCGACACTAGATAGCAATCTTTTTACGGTCAATATATCATTTAATCCTAGAAAAATAAGTAGCTGCCTTTTGATTATCTCCCATTAGCTGATGAATATTTCCTATTGATTGCAATAAAGTGCGATTGGTGGGCGCTGCTTGTAGGCCATAGTTCAAATATTTAAGGGCATTATTATAGTCTTTTTTGGTTTCTCCAAAGTATTGATAGCCTGTTTTATAAGCAAAATCAGCGAGTTGCTGAGCGTCTGCTCGACTGCTTAAATGAGCCAAGTAGGTGCCAACAAAAGGAACATTCGTTTTCCTAGTTAAAATAAAATAAAACTCATCTAGTAATTTTTTTAAATCTCGGTCATATTTATATTCTTCTGCTACTACGCCACTATGCATAATTAAAGCAGATCCATAAGTTGGATGTATCTCCAATGCCTTGTCTATAAAATAAGCAACCTCTTTTATCAGTTCCTTTTTTTGAGCATTATCATTAGAAGGTTTGTATTCGGTCTCAAAAATAGCAGTACCTAAAAAACAATTAGCTCTAGCACTATTCGGGGAAGCAGCAGCACCCGACAAATTTAAGGTCATTCTATTTTTCCAATCAGGCACTCTATCTAATGTTTTGTAGCTAAAACCTACTAAAAAAACAGCTAATATTCCAAAACCCATATAGTTAGCAATTGCTTGATTGTTTGAAGTTATTTTTTTGATAAAAATTGGTAGTTTTTCTATTAAAAACCAAGCGAGTATCAAGCAAAAACCAATAGAAGGCATAAATAAAAAACGCTCATTCATAAAAGTTCCTACGGTAAAAGGCACATTAGAAACAATAGATAAAGTTGCTAAATAGACGATAATGCCATAGGCTAAAACGGTCTTTTTTCTTAGCCCAAGTAATGCTATAATGCCCAATCCCATATATAAAACACCGGATATAATTGCTCGTATATCCGTCCAATTAATAATCGGAATTTGGTAAGGATAATAATCATGAGTTAACGGATGTGGAAAAAACAATAATTTGATGTAAAGCCCTAAGGTGTAAAAAACAGTTGCGAATTTTTCATTGATGCTCAATCCGTAGAATGGATTATTCATAATATCGGTAATCGGCGCCCCATCACTACTTAAAAAGTAGCCAATGACTAAATAACGAATCCATAAATAGGCTACCGCTGCAAGCAATAAAGGTACTAAAGAAATGGCTACTTTTTTGGTAGTCGTTTTGGTGAAAAAATAAAGAGAGAGTGGAATAACTGCCAAAAAAGTAAGGGCATTTTCTTTTGATAATAAGGCTAAGAAAAAAGTACACCCAGAAAAGAAAAGGAAGCGTAGATGATTAGTAGCAACAAACTTGAAGGTACAATATAAAGCACCTAGTGCGCCTAATAAAGTCATGATTTCGTCTCGTCCTTTTACATTTGCGACCACTTCAGTATGTACAGGATGTACCACAAATAAAAGTGTTGCCAAGAAGGCTAAGGAAAAATACCACTTTTGTTGGGGCTTTAGAGGAAAGAATAGACTAAATACTCGAAATAATAATAGGCCTAACAAGGCATATAGCAAGACATTAATCGCATGAGAAACAGTAGTATTTAAACCGAAAAATTGATACTCCATCGCAAAAGTAACAATGGAAAGCGGTCGGTATCTAGCTCCTGTTACTAAATTTTTTTGCTCCCCAAAGCGACCCACAAAACTCTCTTTGGTCATAATATCATGAATGCCCTCAAATCCTTTTTTAGTAAAACTATTATTGGTCAAAACGATTTGGTCATCCAATACATAATCGAAGGTCGTGGAATAAGCATAGAGACCAATAGAGAGGACAAATAGTAGCATACCTGCCCATAAATTGCGCTGCCAAAAACCATTGTCAAAAAGAAGATTGGGGACTACTTCTTTTTTGATAGGCCTGTTTTTTGTGGATTTTTTTCTTGCTGCCATAAAAATTATTACGACAAAAATAGGGAATGGTTATTTTAAATTTTTTAAAATTTAAAAGTATTGCATCAATCTTTATACTTTCTAAAACAAAAAGAGCGGTTACTCAATACAATGAATAACCGCTCTTTTATTTTATCTATATTATAACTCTTAGAAAAATGATTCAAAAAACACTTGGTCATTTACGAATTCATCGTTCATCATTTATAGTTCATCATTATTTCTGCTATTCTAAATACAAATTAAACTCAACCCGTCTATTCAATCGTCTACCTTCTTTGGTACTGTTGGTAGAAATAGGTTGTGTTTCGCCGTATCCAATAAAGCTAATTCTACTAGATTCAAATCCTTTAGACAGTAAATAGTTGAAACAAGCCTTCGCTCTTTCTTCAGATAACAAACGATTATTCTCTGAATTACCTACAGAATCTGTATGGCCTGCAATACTTACATTATAATTCGGGTATCTATTTAGAATAGAAGCGACTTTATCCAGAATAGCATAAGAAGAAGGTTTTAATGCATCTTTACCTGTTTCAAAGCGAATTGCTCTAGTGGCTAAGGCTAAGGCATCTCTTTCTTCTTGATTAATTTCTGGGCAACCAAAATTTGCTGCACTACCAGCGGTCGTTGGACATTTATCATTAGGGTCCGCTACGCCATCATTATCAGAATCAGGGCAACCATTAAATTGTGCCAAGCCTGCTGTTGAAGGGCAATTATCATTTCTGTTGGCGACCCCATCTCCATCAGAATCAGGACAACCATTGAGGGCAGCAATACCACTTTCGGTAGGACATAAATCATCTTTATTTGCCACGCCATCCCCATCCCCGTCAGGACATCCTCTAGTTGCTAAAGTACCTGCTTCCGTTGGACAATCATCATTGGCGTCTGGCACTCCATCTCCATCTGCATCTGCAATTTCCGTTGGAGGTGTAACATCAGTTGGAGGTGTAATTACTGTTTCTTCCTTGGTTTCCTCTTGCACTTCTTCTGCTGGACAACCGTTTACTGTTCCAGGAATATCTGGACATTTATCATCCTTATCTGGGACTCCATCTCTATCTGTGTCAGGACATCCCATTGTTGATTTAGGCCCTTTTTCATTAGGACATTTATCCATACTATCAGGTATACCATCTCTATCTTTATCTTGCTCATCTGGATCTGTAGGACCAAGATTTACGATAAAGCCAACCCCTAATTCTAGATTATTTCTATTCTCGTTAGTTGGAGAGTAACGATAGCCTGCTTGTACATTAATAGCTGCTCTTTTCCAAGTATGAAAATTAAAACCAATGCCAACAGGTATTTGAAAATGCCCTTGGTTATCTCCTTCAAAAACATACCCAACTCCAGTATGCAAATAGGGGGTCACTATATTTTCTGGTTTATAATATTTTGCTTTAAAGACCCCATCTATCCCTACTAAAGATCTATTATCTATATCATTAGGTAGGTCAATGACGCCAAATCGCAATGGTACAGCAAAATCTAAATAATCAGTTAGATAGCGATTATAACTAAATTCAAAACCATTAGAAATATCATCTAAAGTAGCGGAAGGTCCTTCATTTGGGGTGAAATAGTCTAAAAAAAGTACTTTGAAACCTAAGGCATTAGGCATGTCTTCTGTTTGCGCCTTTAAAGAAATACTCGTCAGAAGTAATAAGACGTAAATCGTTGAAACAGTCAATATCTTGTTCATCTCAGAAATCGGTTTTTAAGAAATTATGGTGGAATTTTATACTTGTTGTAAAACGAAGGTGATTGATTGCATGTGATAAATTATAACTTTAGCTTATACGATAATTTATATATTATGTTTACGCTATTAGTGTTTTTGCTAATAATTGGCAATCGGTGTTGTATTCTATACAATATAAAAAGGGTTTTAACGGCGTGGTAAAATGATTTTTTTTAGCAAATTCATTTTAGTACGCTATTAAAACCCTTTCAAATGATGTCTTTCAATCAGGCAAAATTTATTAGGTAACTTTTTGGACGGTGTACTTATGCTTTCTCATTCATCACCGTCCACAATAAATCCTTTAATTCAACCAAACCTTGCTGAGCGGCAGAAGAAATAAATACATGCGGAAGGTCTTTAGGTATTTCAGGGGCGAGCAATGCTAATAATTCTTGGTCTGCCAAATCGCATTTAGTAATTGCCAAAACCCTTGGTTTATCCAATAGTTCTGGATTATACATGTCTAATTCATTTAACAGGATGTCATATTCTTTTTGAATATCATCCGAGTCACAAGGAATCATAAAAAGCAACGTGGCATTTCGTTCGATGTGTCGAAGGAAACGATGCCCTATACCTTTGCCTTCATGCGCCTTTTCGATAATTCCGGGAATATCTGCCATGACAAATGAACGAGCATCTCTATATTTTACAATACCCAGGTTTGGGACTAAAGTTGTAAAAGCGTAAGCTGCAATTTTAGGCTTAGCCGCAGTAATCACCGATAATAAAGTAGATTTACCAGCATTAGGAAAACCGACTAGGCCAACATCTGCTAATAATTTTAATTCTAATATTTTCCATCCTTCTTCTCCTTCTCTTCCTGGTTGTGCGTATCTAGGTGCTTGATTGGTTGGTGTTTTAAAATGGGCATTTCCTCTTCCTCCTAATCCCCCTGGAATTAAAACTTGTTCTTCATCGTGTTTGTTAATCTCAAATAAGGTTTTCCCTGTTTCCACGTCTTTAGCAACCGTACCAAGGGGGACTTCTAAAATCATGTCTTCGCCAGTAGCCCCTGAACTATGGCTACCACCTCCAACGCCTCCATCGGTGGCATGAACATGTTTCCGATATTTCAAATGAAGCAAAGTCCATCTATTCTGATTTCCTTTGACAATGATATGTCCTCCTCGACCACCATCTCCGCCATCAGGACCACCTTTTGCGGTTCGTTTATCTCTAAAAAAGTGGGCAGACCCCGACCCTCCTTTGCCCGAACGGCAAAATATTTTCACGTAATCTACAAAATTCTGTCCTGCCATCTTTATTTAGTGATGAGTTATTAGTGATGTCTTTACTATTTATAAGGGACTAATCAACTAATATTTTTAGTAAAAAGAGCTTCCAGAACTCAAAGTTCTGGAAGCTCTAAATTTTTTTATTAATAGTTAATGCTCAATGCCTTTTCCGTTAGCTTACTTTTTTTTATTTTTAACCGCCTCATACATCACTTTTACATCGTCCAATCCAAAATTGCCAACCAATCCTGTTTGGAAAATATATTCCTTGTCTCCTTGGATTTTCAAATATTTAAAACCATAGTTGGTTGATATAGAATCGAAGTTCATGGAATAAATAAAACCAGCGTCTTCTTCTTCTATAATTTCTGAGAAATAGGCATTACTTTTGACTTCTGCCAAATGACTTGCTTTTACAGTTACCATATCAGTAGTTGTGGCATCGTAGGCAAAAATCTGTAAATCAAAATTATCTTCGGGACTTTTGATGGTAATATCTTGAGAAAAACTAAGACTTCCAGCTACGACTTTGGCGCTATCAGGCGCCATAATAGTAATTGGAATATTATAGCGTAATAAGTTTAATTCTTTTAGTTTGGTGGTAGCATTGTTTTGGCAAGCGAATAATCCAATAGCAACTATCGCTAACAGCAAATAATGATTCTTCATATTTATGGAATGCAAGTTGTGTTCAGGTTAAATAGTCCGACAAAATTAGCCTTTTATCAACAGGTTACAAAACAATATCGTAAGCGATTGTCATATTGCTGCTTTTCAAACACTTTATTTGCAGTTATAATTCCAATTAGTAACGAGCAAATAATAAGTTCGCCATTTGGAGCTAAAGATTTTGTGCCAAGACTAGATGAGCAAACACCGTTTGTGAACCGCTTGCGGACGGGATGCTTGAGGGGATAGCCTTCGCTATCGCTGAAAAAAATAACGACATGAGCAAACATCGTTTGTGAACCGCTTGCGGACGGGTTAGCTACAAAAGATTAGCGGTGAAATGATGAAGTTATTTTTTA
>CAZXYA010000448.1:0-7716 GCA_964644655.1 uncultured Saprospiraceae bacterium
TAATTGACTTCCCATTTCCTATTCGTATAAAATTAGTCCAATTTGCATCTGAGAGTCAACATCACAAATCTGACCCCTGACAGCGAAGCGATCTGACCTCTGACTTCTTTCCCTACGTCTTCCGCTTCTTCTTCTTAGCCGCAGGAAACAAAATATTATTCAAAATCAAGCGATAGCCCGCCGAATTTGGATGTAAGTTCAAATCCGTTTCAGGGTCATTGACATAATGCTTATAATCCTCTGGATCATGACCGCCGTAGAAAGTCCAAAAACCTTGTCCTCTAGTGCCATGTAAATAACGCGTTTCAGATACAGGCTTATTTTCTCCTAAAATCAAGACATCAGACTTAATCATATTTTTTTGATAAGCAGTTGTTTGTCCCATAAATCCTTTGACGGTTCTAGTATGACATTGAGTTAACATTGTTGGCACAGGATCCCACTTAGCAGAAAAATCGAATAAGGTAAAATAGTCTACTTCTGGTGCGACCTGTTTTGTTTGTGGTCGATCAATGGTCGCAAATTCGTATTGTAGTGGATTTTTAATTAATTGGAATTCTTTGAAACAGAAAGTCTTGCTAAAGTCTAACTTAGACTGCGCATTTGGATCTGCTCCATCGCCATCATACATTTCTGCACAGATGTCTATCCCTTCTGCTGCCAATGCAATATCATAGGTATCTGTAGCCGAACACATGGCAAACATAAAGCCACCAGCTTCTACATACTCGCTAATTTTCTTCACTACATTTAACTTCAATTGAGATACTTTCTTATAGCCAAGAGAGGTGGATAATTCTTCCATCTTTCGCTGGTTTTCCTTATACCATGCCGTACTTCCAAAAGATCTGTAGAATCGTCCATATTGGCCCGTAAAATCTTCATGGTGCAAATGCAGCCAATCATATTCAGGTAATTTATCCGTAATGACCTCTCGATCATAAACTGTTTCATATGGAATTTCTGCGTAAGTTAACACTAATGTTACGGCATCGTCCCAAGGCTGTACCCGTCTACCATGACGTGCATTGAACTCTGGGGTATATACTGCAATTTTGGGTGCCACTTCCAACTTCATTACATCCATATTGACTTCTGGATTAGCAATGTCGTTGATTATTTTATTATAAGCGGCATCAGGTAATACTTCATAAGATACATTCCTAGTCAAGCACTCTTTTTCAAAAGCCTTAGTATAAGGAAAGGCAAAGCTCCCCCCTCTATAATTCAATAACCACCAAGCTTCTACTTCTTGATTTAATACCCAATAAGCAATACCATATGCTTTTAGATGATCTTTTTGATCAGGGTCCATTGGTATTAGCATCATAGATGCAAATGATTGGAAACTAAAAGCTAAAATGAGGGAAAACGTTAATACTATATTTTTCATAAATATTTTATATGTATTCATTGCCTCGCTTGCTTCGCAAGCTCGGCAGTAGTGTTCTTTGGAGGCAGGTATTTAAAAAAACAGTTTTATAGAACCATTTTTTTAAATACCTGCCTCCAAAATCACTTATAAAAGCTAGGGTCTTTATTAAATACTTAAAATGTAATTATTTATTACTCATCAAGATTGAATTAACAAATAATTATAGTTGTTATTTGATAAGACTGAAAGCATCTAGTACAGCAGTCTGACAGCGCAGCGATCTGACAACAAAGTGGTCTGACCTCAGACAGCGTAGCGATCTGACCTCTAATATGCTCCATGATACCGCCGCAAGAACCATTCCACCACTAACAAACCCATCAATAGGAAAAATACCCATTTTAAATTAATAACAGAACGGGTTTTAGTTGTTTGGTATAAGACAGGTTTTACAGACTTCTTAGCTTTTATTTTATCAGAAATAGAAGCAATATTGGCTGGATAAACAACCTCCCCACCAAACTGATCACTCAATAGGCGAAGCAGACCATGATCCGCTGTAGTTACAAACGATTCTAATTGCAATGGTTGTACACTAAACTGTCCTTTATAACTCAATTCCTGTCCATTATAAAAAGTAATACCTTTGTATGTATAATTGCCAACAGGGAAAAGCCCTGCTTTTAAACTATAAGAACTTGCTGTTTTATTAAAAGTAAAAGGAAATTCTTTTCCGTCTTCATTTTTGATGCTTAGACTGACATCAGATTCATTAATCAGTTCGTAGTTTTCATTGTACACCTCTCCATCAAAGAGGACGGATTCATTTTCATTAAAAATATTTTTATCTAAGCTAATGCGGAATTTTCGCTTATCCTCTTTTAAGGTTAGGTATTGGAGAGACTTGCCAATAATCTCCTCAAAAATATCATGATTTTGATGTTGTAAATAATCAAATAATCTCCATTTCCAAACGCCCTCTGCGGCCAGAATGCCTGTTTTAATATCCCTTATTTCACCTAGCATGAATAATGGGTATTTGGTATCTACTTTACCAATTCGTTGGTAAAGTAAAGTTTGTCCATTGGCACTAGCAACAAAATCTCCAAAAGGAGCATTTAAGGGCGCAAAGTTGGGTAAGTTCTCTTTGGTATTATCGTCTATGGTAAATAAAGAAAAATCACTAGCGGTAATCCCTTGTACCTCATTAGGGGTATTGGTGTCGCCTTTGATGGATAACAAGTCTTGGGCATTGCTTACCAATCCTAAATTGCTCTGACTACCGACAATAAATAATCGAGGTTTCTTTTTACTATTTAATTGATTTAATAGACTACTTGCATCATTTGTACTACTTGGTAATTGATGCAGTATGACAAAATTATAATCTCCTACATTCGCCTTTAATTGATTAATGTATTCAATCTTGATTTCGTAATTTTTATTTTTTTCAACTACTTGCTTGATAGCCGTTAAGTCAGGATGGGGAGAATTGGCAACGACCAATATTTTTTGCCGAGCATCCAATACATCTATGAATATTTCTTTGACATTATTAGCAGTGGTGACCTCTCCTGCTACTTTGTTCAGTGCTACTCTGAATCGCTGTACCCCTGCCTGGTCTGCTTCCAAAACGATCTCTTGTGTTTTAAAGAAATCATTCTTTTTTATGCTGATTGGTACATTTTGTAGTTTCTTATTTTTTCCATTAACCACTTTAGAGATAGTCATATTAGTAGCTTCGCCTGCGCTATTTTGTGCGACTACATCTACTTGTATGCTAAACTTATCTCCTAAATAAGCGATCTTATTATGAAAAATACGTTTGATTAAAACATCTTTCTGGGGGGTAGTATCCCCTAATGCTACGGTATAGATAGGTGCACCTAAACGAGTACTCGCATATACAGGATTACTTCCCTCATTATAAATACCATCAGATGCCAATACAATAGCCCCCAAATTTTGATTGCTATACAAATCATACATCGACTTCAATACCTCTGATAGATTACTCACCTTATCGGTAAAGGCAAAGTCTACTCCTTCTCGTACTTCATTTCCAAAAGCATATTCCTTTAGGTCATAATTTTCTGATAAAGTCGTCTTGAGATTGGCGTAATTGGTTTTGTAGGTCTGTACTTCTTCCTCCGACATATCCGACATCACCGATTCTGACTGATCTTGTGCCAAAACCACGATTGGTTTCTTTGTATCAGTCATCAAACTTTTAATCAATGGAGAGAGTAGGAGCGCAGCTAATAGACTGACCGCTAAGGTTCGTAATATCGCCATGATCCATTTGAGCCAATTTGCTTCTTCTAGAAAGGTTTTGTCTCGTAAGTACACAATCAGCGCATAGCCAATGCCTAGTCCAAGGCATAGCAATAAATACCAAGTAGGGTATTGAAAGGTTAGATTTTCCAAGTAAGTGGGTTTTTGTAAGTGCTTTTGGAAGCAGGTGTTTTAAAAAAATGGTTTTATAAAACCATTTTTTTAAAACACCTGCTTCCAAAAGCACTTACAAAAACCCACTTACTTGGAAAATCTAACCTTTCAATACCCTACTTGGTATTTATTGCTATGCCTTGGACTAGGCATTGGCTATGCGCTGATTGTGTACTTACGAGACAAAACCTTTCTAGAAGAAGCAAATTGGCTCAAATGGATCATGGCGATATTACGAACCTTAGCGGTCAGTCTATTAGCTGCGCTCCTACTCTCTCCATTGATTAAAAGTTTGATGACTGATACAAAGAAACCAATCGTGGTTTTGGCACAAGATCAGTCAGAATCGGTGATGTCGGATATGTCGGAGGAAGAAGTACAGACCTACAAAACCAATTACGCCAATCTCAAGACGACTTTATCAGAAAATTATGACCTAAAGGAATATGCTTTTGGAAATGAAGTACGAGAAGGAGTAGACTTTGCCTTTACCGATAAGGTGAGTAATCTATCAGAGGTATTGAAGTCGATGTATGATTTGTATAGCAATCAAAATTTGGGGGCTATTGTATTGGCATCTGATGGTATTTATAATGAGGGAAGTAATCCTGTATATGCGAGTACTCGTTTAGGTGCACCTATCTATACCGTAGCATTAGGGGATACTACCCCCCAGAAAGATGTTTTAATCAAACGTATTTTTCATAATAAGATCGCTTATTTAGGAGATAAGTTTAGCATACAAGTAGATGTAGTCGCACAAAATAGCGCAGGCGAAGCTACTAATATGACTATCTCTAAAGTGGTTAATGGAAAAAATAAGAAACTACAAAATGTACCAATCAGCATAAAAAAGAATGATTTCTTTAAAACACAAGAGATCGTTTTGGAAGCAGACCAGGCAGGGGTACAGCGATTCAGAGTAGCACTGAACAAAGTAGCAGGAGAGGTCACCACTGCTAATAATGTCAAAGAAATATTCATAGATGTATTGGATGCTCGGCAAAAAATATTGGTCGTTGCCAATTCTCCCCATCCTGACTTAACGGCTATCAAGCAAGTAGTTGAAAAAAATAAAAATTACGAAATCAAGATTGAATACATTAATCAATTAAAGGCGAATGTAGGAGATTATAATTTTGTCATACTGCATCAATTACCAAGTAGTACAAATGATGCAAGTAGTCTATTAAATCAATTAAATAGTAAAAAGAAACCTCGATTATTTATTGTCGGTAGTCAGAGCAATTTAGGATTGGTAAGCAATGCCCAAGACTTGTTATCCATCAAAGGCGACACCAATACCCCTAATGAGGTACAAGGGATTACCGCTAGTGATTTTTCTTTATTTACCATAGACGATAATACCAAAGAGAACTTACCCAACTTTGCGCCCTTAAATGCTCCTTTTGGAGATTTTGTTGCTAGTGCCAATGGACAAACTTTACTTTACCAACGAATTGGTAAAGTAGATACCAAATACCCATTATTCATGCTAGGTGAAATAAGGGATATTAAAACAGGCATTCTGGCCGCAGAGGGCGTTTGGAAATGGAGATTATTTGATTATTTACAACATCAAAATCATGATATTTTTGAGGAGATTATTGGCAAGTCTCTCCAATACCTAACCTTAAAAGAGGATAAGCGAAAATTCCGCATTAGCTTAGATAAAAATATTTTTAATGAAAATGAATCCGTCCTCTTTGATGGAGAGGTGTACAATGAAAACTACGAACTGATTAATGAATCTGATGTCAGTCTAAGCATCAAAAATGAAGACGGAAAAGAATTTCCTTTTACTTTTAATAAAACAGCAAGTTCTTATAGTTTAAAAGCAGGGCTTTTCCCTGTTGGCAATTATACATACAAAGGTATTACTTTTTATAATGGACAGGAATTGAGTTATAAAGGACAGTTTAGTGTACAACCATTGCAATTAGAATCGTTTGTAACTACAGCGGATCATGGTCTGCTTCGCCTATTGAGTGATCAGTTTGGTGGGGAGGTTGTTTATCCAGCCAATATTGCTTCTATTTCTGATAAAATAAAAGCTAAGAAGTCTGTAAAACCTGTCTTATACCAAACAACTAAAACCCGTTCTGTTATTAATTTAAAATGGGTATTTTTCCTATTGATGGGTTTGTTAGTGGTGGAATGGTTCTTGCGGCGGTATCATGGAGCATATTAGAGGTCAGATCGCTACGCTGTCTGAGGTCAGACCACTTTGTTGTCAGATCGCTGCGCTGTCAGACTGCTGTACTAGATGCTTTCAGTCTTATCAAATAACAACTATAATTATTTGTTAATTCAATCTTGATGAGTAATAAATAATTACATTTTAAGTATTTAATAAAGACCCTAGCTTTTATAAGTGATTTTGGAGGCAGGTATTTAAAAAAATGGTTCTATAAAACTGTTTTTTTAAATACCTGCCTCCAAAGAACACTACTGCCGAGCTTGCGAAGCAAGCGAGGCAATGAATACATATAAAATATTTATGAAAAATATAGTATTAACGTTTTCCCTCATTTTAGCTTTTAGTTTCCAATCATTTGCATCTATGATGCTAATACCAATGGACCCTGATCAAAAAGATCATCTAAAAGCATATGGTATTGCTTATTGGGTATTAAATCAAGAAGTAGAAGCTTGGTGGTTATTGAATTATAGAGGGGGGAGCTTTGCCTTTCCTTATACTAAGGCTTTTGAAAAAGAGTGCTTGACTAGGAATGTATCTTATGAAGTATTACCTGATGCCGCTTATAATAAAATAATCAACGACATTGCTAATCCAGAAGTCAATATGGATGTAATGAAGTTGGAAGTGGCACCCAAAATTGCAGTATATACCCCAGAGTTCAATGCACGTCATGGTAGACGGGTACAGCCTTGGGACGATGCCGTAACATTAGTGTTAACTTACGCAGAAATTCCATATGAAACAGTTTATGATCGAGAGGTCATTACGGATAAATTACCTGAATATGATTGGCTGCATTTGCACCATGAAGATTTTACGGGCCAATATGGACGATTCTACAGATCTTTTGGAAGTACGGCATGGTATAAGGAAAACCAGCGAAAGATGGAAGAATTATCCACCTCTCTTGGCTATAAGAAAGTATCTCAATTGAAGTTAAATGTAGTGAAGAAAATTAGCGAGTATGTAGAAGCTGGTGGCTTTATGTTTGCCATGTGTTCGGCTACAGATACCTATGATATTGCATTGGCAGCAGAAGGGATAGACATCTGTGCAGAAATGTATGATGGCGATGGAGCAGATCCAAATGCGCAGTCTAAGTTAGACTTTAGCAAGACTTTCTGTTTCAAAGAATTCCAATTAATTAAAAATCCACTACAATACGAATTTGCGACCATTGATCGACCACAAACAAAACAGGTCGCACCAGAAGTAGACTATTTTACCTTATTCGATTTTTCTGCTAAGTGGGATCCTGTGCCAACAATGTTAACTCAATGTCATACTAGAACCGTCAAAGGATTTATGGGACAAACAACTGCTTATCAAAAAAATATGATTAAGTCTGATGTCTTGATTTTAGGAGAAAATAAGCCTGTATCTGAAACGCGTTATTTACATGGCACTAGAGGACAAGGTTTTTGGACTTTCTACGGCGGTCATGATCCAGAGGATTATAAGCATTATGTCAATGACCCTGAAACGGATTTGAACTTACATCCAAATTCGGCGGGCTATCGCTTGATTTTGAATAATATTTTGTTTCCTGCGGCTAAGAAGAAGAAGCGGAAGACGTAGGGAAAGAAGTCAGAGGTCAGATCGCTTCGCTGTCAGGGGTCAGATTTGTGATGTTGACTCTCAGATGCAAATTGGACTAATTTTATACGAATAGGAAATGGGAAGTCAATTA
>CAZXYA010000449.1:0-7661 GCA_964644655.1 uncultured Saprospiraceae bacterium
TATAAAGGAAAAATAACGAGTAAAATGGGTAGATTATATTTTACTTGTTCCCTAACTATTATGTTTAAAAAAATAGGCCAATCAAATTTTCTCTCCTAAGCGCCCTCTCCACTCGGGCTGCAAAGAGCAATAAGGATCATTTTTCGTAAAGTAAAGATGAAATTTAATCCATAGCCTTTAAGCGATTTAATAAAAAGATCATCTTTCCATTAACACTTGGATTAACATTAAAAAATAAGTCATTAATTAAGAGCCAATCTTTTTCTTTTTTGACAGATTCTATTTGGTGATAAAAAATTTTTTGGGCTTCTTTGAAATGCGCTTTCCAGTAAATAGCATCTTCTGTTAAGGCAAAGCCTTCTCGACAAGTACCAAAAACAGTTTGGTCCGCAATCAATAATACTTTTTCATCTTTAGTCGGAAATAAAAAATTTCGACTCGCATTTTGTAATTTACGCAAAGGCATTTCGATAAAATCCGTATATATTTTTAGTTCTTCGGCTTGCAAATCTAAAAAATCGACTGCCATTTTTTGTAAATCAAAATCCGCCTTTTGTTGACCTTCATATTTTAAAGCCTCCTCTGGAATATTAACCTCATTTAAGTCCTTGCAGTACTTAACCATAAAGTAATCCAATAATCCATCAAAAGCCCTATTTAATAATTGATCTACTTCTTGTGGAACGGTAGACTTTTGAGTAATATGAATCGTATAGGCTTCTTCTGCTAATTGTCCAGCACGTAAATCAAAAACTTTTTGAAAATCAGATTGCATCAAGCGATTCATATAATCCTTCTTATGCTTAGGATTTTGTGTCTCTTTAATTCGTTGATCTAAAGCTTGGATAAAATACTGTTTAATAGTACTAGATAATCCTTTTATTTTCCGAAAATTTAGTGGGTATTTGGCTTCATAAGATAAGGATGCTTCTGCTTCGGAAGGAGTTGGTTTTGGCGCTTTTACTTTAGCTCCACAATGATGGCAAAAACGGGCATCCTCTAATAATTCCGTTTCACAAAATTGACAATTTCTCATAAATGTATAGTAACTAAGGAATCAATTAAAATTTAATAAAATCCGTTGGGTGAGAAAACAAATCTGTTGAGACTTTTCCCACCTAACGTCTGCCTGCCGCAGCCAGAGATTTCTTTTCCTAACGGATTATTTAATACTAGATTCACATGTATTCAGGAAGTCTAAAAATAAATTAGGCAAATGAATTAAGGAAGTATCTTTCATCAATCAGCTCCTAAATTCTTTGCATTTCGGGCTAAGTTAATCTTTTTTTTAGAGGACTCCAAGATTTTTAGAAGATGACTGGATTATGTGGAGATATACAAGAAATGAGCATATTATGCTCATATAGTAATAGAGAAGAAAGGATAGAAGAGAAAATAGAAAACAATTAATTTTTTAGGCCTTTAAATTGGTGTGAGAAGTTGTCTCATAAGTCCTATGAATACAGTGATTTTTTCTCCACCGTTATTTTTGGGCTGGAAAATCATAAATCGTAGTTCATACCTGCCTGTCTGTAGGCAGGTATGAACTACGATTTATGATTTTCCGCCCTCTCAAATATCAGGGGGAACTTTATCCCCAATTCTGAAATGACCACTACCCTACCTTCTGATCAGCAGAGAAATGGAAACTACCTTCAATAGCTGCATTCTCGTCAGAATCAGCACCATGAACCGCATTTTCGCCAATACTAGTTGCATATAATGCTCGAATTGTACCTGGTGCTGCTTCTGCTGGATTAGTTGCGCCAATTAATTTTCTAAAATCTGCAACTGCATTTTCTTTTTCCAAAATTGCTGCTACAATCGGCCCACTGGACATGAACTCTACTAATTCTCCATAAAATGGACGCGCTGCATGAACAGCGTAAAATTGACCTGCCACGCTTGGAGTCAAATGCGTCAATTTCATCGCAATAATTTTGAAACCTGCTTTATTAATTTGTGCTAAGATAGCGCCAATGTGACCTGCTTTAACAGCATCAGGCTTAATCATTGTAAAAGTTCTATTAGTAGCCATCAGGATATTATTTTAATTTAGATTAATAAAAATATATTATTATTTGACAAACAATTTTTTATAAACAAACCGCTTTAGATTTATAGCTAATTTGACAAACAAATAATTGTAAGTTTCTTCAAAAGCGGTGCAAAAGTATAAAATCTAAAAACAAGATGCCCGAAAAATGTATTAATTTTTAAAATGATTGTATTTTTGCCAAATAGCAACATTACATTTCATAAGCCTAATAGGATCGTGCTAAAGGAGGTCTAGATTAACTCAAAACGTTTTGCTGTTATTACAAATAAAGTCGGGAATATTTAAATCCTTTAGTTTTCTAGCAAAAAATATAGTTTCTGCTTGTTCAAGTCCATAAAAATTAAGAATTTCGCAGGCTGAAAAATATCATCAAATGGAAGAGAAGTTAGTCAAAGTCAAAGCATTATTAGCCCATCCAAAAAAAATTGTGATTACCTCTCACCGTAATCCTGATGGAGATGCTATGGGGTCTAGTTTAGGATTACAATTATTCTTGGATCAATTGGGTCATGATACGACAGTCGTATTACCTTCTAATTACCCAGAGTTTGTAGCGTGGATGCAAGGAAGTGAGAAAATATTAATTCATGACGACACTCCTGTAGTAGCAGATGAAAAATTAAAAACAGCGGATATTATCTTTGTTTTGGATTATAATGGTTTAGATAGGGTGGATAAAATGGGAGAAGTAATTGGCTCCTTAACAGATACCACTAAAATTATGATCGATCATCATTTATATCCAGATGATTTTTGTGATTATACTTTTTCTGATACTAGTGCCAGTTCGACTTGCGAAATGGTTTACGATTTTATAACTGGTTTAGAAGAAGGTGAAAAAATAACAGTTCCTTTAGGAGAATGCTTATACTCTGGAATTTTAACAGATACTGGTTCATTTAAATATAGCACTTCTTCAAAACTATTTAGGGTAGTTGCAGGATTAAAAGATATGGGGGTAGATGATACTAAATTACAAAATTTATTATTCAATAGTCTGCCTGAAAAGAATCTACGTTTACTAGGTTATTGTTTGAATAACTGCATGGAAATTTTGCCAGAATACAAAACAGGTATTATTTCTTTAACTAAAGAAGATTACGAGCATTTTGATATTCAAAGAGGAGATACAGAAGGCATTGTCAATTATTTATTGATGATGAAGCAAATCAAGTTGGCTGCTTTTATAACAGAGCAACCTACTATCGTAAAAATCTCCCTCCGATCAAAAGGAGATTTTTCTGTCCAAGAAATTGCCAAAAAACATTTTAGAGGTGGGGGACATAAGAATGCCTCTGGTGGTGCTTCTTTTAAAGGACTTAGATCGACTATCAATAAATTTAAAAAAGTATTACCAGATTATAAAGAAGCCTTAAATAAACTTTAGAAATCAAGCATTTTCAAATAACTTAGATCTAGCAAAATGGGAAGGAAACTTTTTTCTTTCCCATTTTGATTTTTTCATCATTTATAAAATTATTAATGAGATATTCATTGTTTTTATTAGCCTTATGTTTCATCTGGGCTTGTCAAACAGAATCACCAACGCTAATCACCCCTTCTGGCTATCAATACATCCATCATACCCAAACCAATGGGGCAAAACCACAAGTTGGTGAAGAGGCAGTATTTGTTGTAGATATTAGAAATGATTCAATCGTCGTTAATTCAACAAGAGAACAAGGTCGGCCAGCAAGAGTATTAATACCTGCAGGTGATCAGCCAGCCAGATCTGTTTCTCCAATTGTAGAAGCTTTAATGTTAATGTCTGTTGGAGATAGTTTAACCGTTATGCAATCTGTTGATTCTTTTCCTAGAAAGCCACCAGGTTTTGAGACGTCTAAATTTGTTCATTATGACATCGTATTAGAAAGTATTACTTCCAAAGAAGAAATTGAAAAAGAAAAAGCTAAGCAAGTAGCAAAAATGGAAGCATCTAAACAGCGAGAAGGAGCTATTGGTGAACAAACACAAAGTTTATTACAGAAATATAAAGCGAATAGTCTTGAAAATTTACAAACTACCGCAAGTGGCTTAAAATATTATGTGATTGAAGAAGGAGCTGGAAAACAAGTTACTACAGGAAGCATGACAAGTGTTCATTATTATGGTATTACAACTGATGGAAATGAGTTTGATAATTCTTTCAAAAGAGGAAATCCTTATCCTGTCCCTGTAGGTAGAGGACAAGTTATTAGAGGTTGGGACGAAGGTTTGCAGTTATTTAAAGGAGGAACTAAAGCCGTTTTATTTATTCCTGGGGACTTGGGTTATGGTGCTGCTGGTAGTCCACCAAATATTGGCCCTAATGCAGAATTGGTATTTTATATTGAGATAGATGAAGTGAACTAGTAAGAATGCCATTAGCAATATAGCAATTTAACCATTAATTAGTAAACATTACATCATTCGAGCCAAAGGGCTTATAAACCAGTATATCATGACTTCAGATCAGCTAAAAGATTTGCAAGAAAGATTGGGACTTTTGGGGAGGTATCTTTGACGTCGGGAACAGAAGATTACAAATAGAAGAAAAAGAACAAATTAGTCTAGATCCAAATTTTTGGAATGATCCCAAAAAAGCGGAGATAGTGATGAAAGAAATAAAGATCCACAAAGGATGGGTTGGTAAATATGAAAAGGTCACTACTATTCTAGAGGAGTTAGAAATTTTGAATGAATTTCAAAAAGAAGGAGAAGCTACCGACGAGGAAGTAAACGAACAATTTGCCACCTCCATCAAAGCAATCGAGGAGTTAGAATTCCGTTCCACCCTTAATAAAAAAGAAGATGAACTTAACTGTATCTTAGAAATCAATTCTGGTGCAGGAGGGACAGAATCTGATGATTGGTCTTCTATGCTGCTTCGTATGTATATGATGTGGGCAGACAAACAAGGCTTTAAAATTAGTGAACTTAATAGAGTAGACGGTAGTGTTGCTGGCGTCAAATCCGTAGAACTAGAAATCAAAGGTGATTTTGCTTATGGCTTGTTAAAAGGTGAAAATGGAGTTCATCGACTCGTCCGAGTAAGCCCATTTAATTCCCAAGGCAAGCGAATGACGTCTTTTTCTTCTGTCTTTGTTCATCCAATGGTAGACGACACTATTGAAATTGTGGTCAATCCAGCAGATATTGAATGGGATACTTTTAGAGCAAGTGGTGCAGGGGGACAGCATGTCAATAAAACAGAATCTGCTGTCCGAGTACGACATTTACCAACTGGTTTGGTGGCAGAATGTCAAGAAGAACGTTCTCAGCATCTAAATCGAGACAAAGCTATGACCATGCTAAAATCTCGACTCTATCAATTAGAACTACAAAAACAATTAGCGGAAAGAGATGCTGTAGAAGCAGAAAAGATGAAAAATGAATGGGGGTCTCAAATCCGAAGTTACGTGCTAGATGATAGATGGGTCAAAGACTTGCGAACAAATTATAAGGTACATAATCCTGACAAGGTATTAAATGGCGATTTAGATGAGTTTATTAAAGCTTATTTAATGTCAGGTAAAGTAGAAAGTTAATGTTTTACCATTACTTCATTCCTTAGACAGGGCAGTTGTTTAGTACAATTGCCCTGTTTTAAGTTACAAAACAGTTAAAAGTAACATCCTACCTTTTTTCCTTTCCAATCAAACAATTATTTAAAATAATTCGTCGTTTGAAAATTGAACCAAAATATAATTCATGAGATTTATTGTTTTATTTAGTTTTTTCTGTTTTTCTATAAATTCTTTATATGCCCAAGAAAGCACCAATTTTTCAGCAGATGAAGCTACTTTAGTCAAATTATCCAATCAATTTTTAAAAGATAGTCTTCAAGAAAATCGAATTGCTGCTGCCGATCAATTTAACCAAGTCATAAATAAAAGCTTACAACAAAAAGGATCATTTAACTATCCTTTTACAAATCTCGAAGCCGTATCTATTTTATACCCAGCCGATAGTACTTTCCGAATTTTTACTTGGCAATTATATGTAGATAAAAATGATTACCGTTATGGAGGCATCATTCAAGTCAATAATCCGACCAATCAACTATTCCCATTAAGCGATCAATCCGCAGAAATAGAAACTTATGACTTAGAATTTGATGTACTTGGAGCAGCAGATTGGTATGGCGCTATTTACTTCAATTTACAAGATTACGACACCCCAACAGGCAAAAAATATTTACTCTTTGGATTCGATGGATTCCAATTTTTTAATAAAAGAAAAGTAGTAGAAGCTTTTTATTTTGATGAAGCAGGTCAACCAGTTTTTGGAGCGCCCTCCTTCGCCAAAACCACAGAGGGTTACGAAGCGGCTACAAAAAATCGACTCTATCTAGAATATTCAGCCGAAGTAGCGGCTAGATTAAATTATGATCCCAATTTGGAAATGATTATTTTAGATAATTTAGTGTCCATGCGAAGTCCTTATAGAGGAGCTGGAAATGTAAATATTCCAGACGGCAGCTATATTGGTTATCAGTTAAAAAATGGGGTTTGGGAACATGTGGAAAAAGTATTTGATTTGGTTTCGGAAACACCACCTGCTCCTAGACGGTTATTCAATGAAAAAAATAATCAAAAAGATATATTTGGTAAAGCTGCAAGGGGGAAGAAACGAGATAAAAATTTACCCTTAAAAAATTAAGTACCGTGTTAATTAAATTTATTTAAATTTCACCTCGCCCGTTTCGCAGGCTCGGTGGGGATTTTAAAGGGAGAACAGTTCTTGGTTTTCCAATGGTAAACCAAGAATTGTTCTCCCTTTAAACCCCTTTTACAAGGCTGCGAAGCAGCCGAGCAGAATTATAAAAAATCTAATACCTTATTTAAAGCGGGATAATATCTATCCTTTTTCCAAACAATAGACAGCGTAGCTCTTTGCGGAATATTAGTTAATTCAATAACGGTTATATCAATGGCTAAACTAGCCCCCAAAGTCAAAGAAAGCGGAACAATCGCTACTCCTAAGCCGCTTTCTACCAATCGAAAAATAGTATTAGCATGAATAGATTTATGAGAAACTTTTGGTGTAAAGCCTGCATCAGTAAAAATACTCATGATATTATTATAATAAGTAGAACTATAATCACTAGAGAATAAAATAAAAGACTCCTCTCTAAATTGTTGTAGATTTTTGAAGTTAGATATTTTGACAGAATGATTTTTAGGAACAACTAAAGCAAAATGTTCTTCATAAATTGGCTGCAATACTATATCAGCTGGCACACTATTCAATCTAACAAATCCTAAATCAATTTCAAACCGTTGGATAGCCGAAATTTGTGTCTGATTAGACATTTCATCTAAGCTAAAGTGAATATTAGGAAAGGCTGCATTACTCTTTTTAATTAATTGAGGAATGACTTTCTGCATAGCAGAGCCAACAAATCCAATTTTAATTTCGCCTTCCAAACCCGCCTCTATATTTTTAAGATGATTAAATGTTTGGCTTAAATAACCTTGTAAAAAAATAACTTGCCCTTTTAAGTATTCTCCACTTTTAGTCAGCCGTACATTTCTTCTATCTCGTTCCAACAAAATCACGCCTAGCTGTCCTGTAGTTACCCCAAAAATTAGGACCACAAGTTAAGACAATAAATCTGCTT
>CAZXYA010000450.1:0-7658 GCA_964644655.1 uncultured Saprospiraceae bacterium
AGTCTTTATTGCATCGCAGTCAACTACCAACGGGGTACGCCCCGTTGGCGTTTTTATCTTGTTTTTTATATATTTAAGTGTATGATAATCAGAGAAATATAAATTTAAAAACAATTAATGTTGCTTTTAAATCCTAATTTTTCTGCACCATGTCTGCACTAAAACTGGTTCTGTACAAGAGCAAAACCCTCCAAAATGGTTCTCACCCTATAAGGCTTAGAGTTTACTTCGGAAAGGAGAGATACATCTCTTTAGGTGTCTCCGCACGACCTACCGAATGGAATATTAGAAAAGCCGTTTTTAATAAAACAGCAAGCAATTATGAAGAAAAAAACGCTATGCTCCGAAAGCGTTTTAATGATGCTGAAAAAATTTTAAACGATCTTTTAGCTAAAGATAAGCCCTTTTCTTATGATGAATTTAAGCAACAATTTCTAGGCAAGAAAAAAGTATTTACCGTCTTTTCTTTCATAGATGAAATTGTCGAAGAAATGAACACTAAAGGCGAAATCGGAAACATGCTTAAATATAAGCAATTAAAGAATATGCTCAAAAGATTTGGCACAGATAAAAACCTCGCCTTTATTGATATAAATTATAATTATCTCACCAAGCTAGAAACTTTTATTATCGCAAGAGGGGTAAAAAAATCTACCGTTCATTTTTATATGAGGACATTAAGGGCAACTATCAACGAAGCTATACGCAGGGGATGTCTAGCACAAGAACACTACCCTTTCACTAGTCAATTCAAACAAGGGGGTTACTCTTTTTCTCACTTGAAAGGTGGATACGACCCAAAACCTATTCCTGCTTCCTCTATTAAAAAAATTGCAAACATTGATACGCAAGAATACCCTCACCTAATAGCTGCCCGTGATCTGTTTGTATTTATGCTAAAAGCTAGAGGAATTAATTTTATAGATATTGCTCACCTCACTAGAGAAAGTATACAAGGGAATCGTTTGATTTATATAAGAAAGAAAACAGGAAGAAGGTACAGTATTTTGATAACGGAAGAAATGCAAAATATCCTTGATAAATATATGGGGCAAAAGTATTTATTTCCAATTCTTAATGAAGCACCAAAAGAACCTTTGAAAAGATACCGTTATGTCTCGAAAAGATTGGAAGTGTTCAACAAGAATCTTAAAGAAATCGCTGAAATCTTAGGAATTGAAAAATCTATTACTTCCTATACTGCTCGTTATTCCTATACAGATATACTAATTAAAAACGATACGCCCGTACAAATTGTTAAACAGGCTCTTGGGCATTCGAGTATTGAAACTACTCAACATTATATTAAGGCACACTCTGACCATGAGGTTGATAAGTATGATAGGATGTTAGGGTTATAAAATATGACGTTTTGACATTTAGATTCTGTTTAAAATGGTAAATCTGTCTTTTTGTCTTGTAACAAAGAGCTTTTTTCTGTTGGTACACAATATGATGTATACATATATTAACTAACCAAAAAAAAATGATATGACAGTAGAAGGTTTTGTTTTTCAAATGATTGATTGGCTTCCACCAAATTCAACTGACAAGGATATACAAAATGTTACTAGAAAATTCTCTAGTCACTTTCATCCAGATAAAATGCGAAAGAATGAGGAGTGGGCAAATAGCAATATGCAACAAGTAAATGAGGCGATAAATATTTTTAAAGATGAAGAAAAACGAGAATCTTACAAAGTATTAAAACTACAAAGAGAAGAAGAAAATCTGAGAAAAACAGAAATCCTATCTCTTGAAAATTCTGAAAATGCCTACTTGAAATCTGAAATAGAAAAGAAACAAAATCAAAATTTTTGGATGAAAGTGGGATATGGTGTTATTGCCTTATTATTTATAGTTTTTGTACTTCCAAAATTTTTCAAGAAAACTACTGCATAAAAATAATATGGTGACATTACAAAAAACCTAACCGTAAACGGTTAGGGAGCTAGTAATAAAAAGAGTACTAACAACATAATACAAACACCCCATTTAAGGAGTATTTGGGATTTTGATTTTCTCTCTTTTTCAAGAGGAATTGCTGATACTCCAAAAAATAAGAGTATCAAAAAAAATTGAAGTGGAGACATATTTTTATTTTTTGATTCAATTACTTTTAATTGTCAAAATCAATATGTCAATTCATTTTTAAAATAAGCAAGGGTGAGTTATTTAATGACTATACTTTTTCTGATTGTAATATTTCCATTTATGGTCTTACTTCATTTATGGTCTTTCATAAAAGACACTTGGACAATTATAAATAATTGGGTTACTGAAAGAGGAAATTCTTTTAGAGCGTGGCTTTCTTTATTCGCTTTGATAGCATTACCAGTAACAATAATTCTTCTATGGAAAGATTTCCAACTATTTAGAGCGACCCTTGTACCTATCGAATTAGATTTAAAAGTTAGACACAAAATAGATAATAATATTTCATTGGAGGTTTGGAATAAGGAAAACTTCGTTGCTAATAATGCTTTTATTTCCTCTGAACTATATCATCTTGATTTAGAAAAAAGAAATTTTGAACATGTAGGGATAGATATTGCTTCTTTTCCATTTATTCACTCAGAAGGGAATTCTTATCAATTATATACCAATACTCCTTTTCCAATTTACGGAAAAATTACTACTGGTTGTAGAAACTGTATAACATCAAATTATCTAATTTATATTGATACGATAAATGGTTCTATTTCAAAAGAATCATTTTATACTGAAAATATTGGAAATGATAATAAGGACACAATACAAATTAACGAAAATGAGTATTTTGAAAAACAGGTAGAACACATAGAGAGAGTCCATTCTAAGTATAAGAAACATAAAATAGAAAAATTCTAATCATCTTGCATTCAAACAAGTTATTGCAATAATATTGCAACTTTACAATTTTGCAAAAAGCAATGGAATACTTGCCTATAAAAGATATTAGTACAAAGTTTGCAATGCCATTGCGTACTGTATATTACAACCTAGACAATAAACGCTGAATACGCTCTAAAAAAGAGGGGAGAAAAAGACTTATTCACGTTGCAGACTTTGCAAATCATTGCAATCTTAACTTGCAAAATAAATCTAATGATGAGCAAAAAACCCAATCAGAAAAACAAATTGCAAACGTGCAAGATGCTTTGCAAAATCTGCAATGAGAATATGAGACTGTAAAAAAGCAGAACTTCAATTTACAGAAATTTAACAGCAACCTAAATGACCAAGTGAATAAGTATGCTTTACTTTTGACAGAAGAGAAAACCGAACGTAAAGAGCTATTAGAAAAATACGATACCCTCCAAGTGAGCTATCGTAAAAAAGTAGAGCAATTTTCAAGAAAATATTTTTTAGTAGTAGGGATGTGTATAATATTATTTATTGCCGTTGTGATAATCTTAATTTTCCCATACCTAGTAAATTTTCAGAATTAGCAGACATTAACAGGGCGCACAACCTCTCAAAACACAGTTCCATACTAGAGAAAAAATCGAAAAAACGCAACTTGTCTATCAAGCAGTAGAATTGGGCGGCTCGGATTTTAAACGCTCGTAATTTTCAAAACTCACATATTCAGAAGCCAAAAAACGACTACCAATAAAATCACGCCACCTACCCTGTATAATTACATTCTCAAATCCTTTAGTATTGTAGAGATGCTTCATAGTATCACTAGCTAACATTCATTCCGTAAACTCGCTTTTCAAAGTATCTTTTTCGTTAGTAGATAGTTCTTCTAGGATAGTGTTTATTTTTTCTCTTCTCTCTTGTTGGTAAGTTTTCTTTAGTTGTTCAAGTGCTTCTGCTTCTTGCTCTTTTTGTAAAGCAATTTCTTTTTTTTCTTCTTGCTTCTTTTTTTGTTTGCGAACATATCCAGTTTCCGTTTTTCTAAAATCTACTACAAATGCTTTGGCAAGGTAAGCCGTAATGTTTTTAATCTTCTTCCCTTTATTAATTTGTTCTTCAATAACGGCAATATTGGTGAGTAAATAATCTGTGTCGTGGTTTTGCAATAGGTTCTTAATTTGCTGATCTTTAAATCAGAAATATTTCAACCTATCTTTAATAAGTTTATTATCCCCTTGCTTAGTTCTCTCTTTTTCGTTCCGTTCCATAAAGAAATTAATTTTGGTAATCTTCCTACCTTGTCTTTCCAAAGAATAATCTACTTTAAGGGAGGTATGTTTCATAACTTCACTAATTCACACCTCTACTACTTTTTTAATAAGCATTGCAGTGTTTGTATATTGATTAGGCTTGACACCCATAAGGTTTCTAAAATCTTTCATAGAAATAGAAATCTTTTTTATACCCACATAGTCTAAAAGCAGTTCATACAAAGCTAAACCTGACTTACTATCAATCCCTCTTTGAAGTAGCAAATTTAATTTAAGGTACATCTTTGGTTGATCCAAAGACTCCAAAATTGGTTGGGGTAAACTAAAAGAAACTTTAGCACTTTTTCCCCTCTCTCCTTTTATTTTGATGAACGACAAAAAAGCAAAAGCCCCCCACTCGTATTGGTCTTTATGTAAGATATTATATTCAATAACCAAAGAAACTAGAGCTTTAAGAGAGTGCTTTAATTTTGTATTGTTTGATACATGAATACCAGCTAATTCCTTCAAGACTCATAAATCCACTTCAAACATAGTAGCCTCTGGATTACGTTTTCTTTGGTCTTTAGCAATCGACAAGAAAGCATTAATTGCTTTCCTCTGCATAAGGGTTGTTACATTGTTCATTTGTGCCAATGCAGAATGTTTTTTGAGTTCAAAGATAGTGGGGTTCAAATCAAATAAACTCTTAGAGGTAGTTTTTAACATGGAGGTTGTGTGAAGCAAAAGAAACCTTTTTAGATAATAGTTATGTTGCTATATTTATTTTTTCCTTTCAAGATGCAAGGTAAAAACAATCTTTTGCCCTATTTTGTAAATTCAAAATTGGAAATAGTCCAAAAGTTACAATAGGGGCATTTTAAATAGTCCAGAAGTTACTTTAAATAGTCCAAAGGTTACAATAGGGGCATTTTAAATAGTCCAAAAGTTACTTTAAATAGTCCAAAGGTTACAATAGCACCTATTTCTTATAGGTACTTCCTATACTTTAAGACTCCTAAACATTTAAACAGTTGTTATTTAAACATATAAACAACAACTATAAAATAAGTAGTTTCTATCTTTTTATTATTATTTTGGCATAGGTACTGATTAAAATAAAAACTTGTCAACATGAATAGGGGGTTTATAATATTTTTGTTTCTGCTTTTCAGCCAAGAATTATCCGCTCAAATTTTTTGGAATAAAAAGTACGAATATTTAGAAAATGCAAATAATCAATTTGAAAACAAGGAGTACAATAAATCTCTTGAATTTATTGAAAAATATATGGATAGTGACAATGGGAAAAATAAATATGTTACTGCAAAAGCAAAGATTCTAAAGGGTAGGTGTTATTACTACCTTAATAAAGAAGATTCTTTAGTTATATCACTTTTTGAAGATGCAATTGAACTGGTCGAAAAAGAGAGCAGACAGGAGCAAGCTCAAATTTACAGCATAGCGTACTTGAAAATTGGTATTCTCTACAATTTAAGAGGAAAATATAGTGATGCAGTTGAGTTTCTTGAATATGCTCAAGAAAATAACTTTTATGTATCTCCGAATAAACTAGGTTTAGACCAAGAGGTAAAAATTTGTGAATATTTAATAGATTCTTATCACAATCTAGGTAGATATGATAAAGCGTTAGACCTTTGCAATAAAGGTATAGAAATATCGAATTTTTACCAAGAGGAAAAAGATAGCATAAAGTATTCTTTCTATCCAGACTTAATAGAAAATCTTAGAGATTTGAATAAGTATGAGGAAGCAATAGAAGTTCAAAACGAACTTTTAAAGTACAATCATAACATAAATAACACGAGTCAAATTATTAATGGAATTTTCTGGCTCGCTTTGTTAAATGATGATTTAGGTTTTATACAAAAATCAGATTCTTTATATTTAAAGTGCGCCGAACTAGCAAAGGAAAACAAAGACACTTCTACATTGTATTCCGTATATAGAAATCGAGCGTTTCAGAATTTAGAAGATACAACAAATTTATCTTTACAGTTATATGATAGCGCATATTACTTTGCCCAAAGTAAGAATTTCAAGAAAGAAATTAATGTGTTGTTAGCTAATCAAGCAATCTATCTGATTCATATAAATGAAAACCAAAGAGCAGGAAGTAAGTTAAGTAAAATAACTTTTCCTCTCGAAAAAGATCAAGATAGCAAATCCTTTATCTATAAGACATTTGCCAATTTTTATGAAAAAGAAAATAAAATTGATAGTGCTTATTTCTATCTCAAAAAAGTTGAGGAAGCGAAAACTGACGATGCTAGTAGGAAGAGTTCGCAGAATCACGAAATTCAAAATGAGAATGTTGATGGAGAGGAAGATTTCTGGAGAGAACAGGGTCTAAGATTTGACTATAATCTATCAACGTATGAAAAAGTGGCAAAAGTAATGTTTCCTATATCTTTTTTTGGTTGTTTGCTCTTAACCTTCTTTCTTTTTAAAGAAAGAATTATGAGTAATGAGTTTTTAAGAAGATTTATGCAGGTTCAAGAACGGAAAAAAAACCAAGATGGGGGTACTCAATCTGTAAATGAAGTAATTGAAGAAAAGGGGGAAATCCTAGAGAACAAGAAGATGGTGTTTTTCGCTAAGAACGGTCTAAATGTAGATGAGGAAAATATAATCTATCTACAAACGGATGGAAGTGGTGGAACGAATGTGTTTTTGAAAGAAAGAGACGATCCAATAAATGAGTCTGGAGTGCCTTTAACAAGATACAAGAGTATATTACCTAATTTAAATTTTGTTAAATGTGACCAGTCGTTTATTGTAAATATAAGCTATGTAGAAGTCTATAAAAAGAACTCGCCTATAGCTATTCTCAAAAATAAAAAAACTGTTAATGTTTCAAGGAGTGGTGGCAGAAGACTGTTTGCAGCCCTAAATAACAGAAAAAATGAGCAGAATTTCTCTAAAATCGACTGAATTTTCCAAAAACACACCAAATATCCATAACAATAAACAGAAATTTTGTTTTGTAAAATCCATATATTTTGAAATATGACGGATTTTTAGAATGCCTAAAAAATGCTTGACCTAGAAGAAATTTGCCTCTACCTTTGTGGTATTCTTATTTAATATTCAGAAATGCTTACAAAAAAAGGACATAGAAAAAGTTGCCAGTTTTGTGGTGAATTCATCATGATAAATGCTCAATTATGTCACTTTTGCAAACAAGAACAGTTGAATAGAATTGAATTACTAAGGAGAAGGCACAAATTTTACATTTTAGGTTTTGTACCAATATTTTTAGGAATATTTTTCCCAGCATTCTATTTATCGGCTTTAGTGGATCAATACGGATTTGTTGAGGATTTGGGAATCATGCTTTTATTCATACCAATTGCATTTTACGGTTTTGATTTACACATAAGTTTTTCAAGAATTTTTCCTAAGCATATAAAAGATGATTTTGAGAGGAGTATCCCAATAATTATTAAGGGAATCAAGAAGAACAAACAAAATCTTATAATTAGTTTATTAACGTGAGTTTTGGATAAATCAATTAAACGATAACGATATTTGCATTTGAAA
>CAZXYA010000451.1:0-7632 GCA_964644655.1 uncultured Saprospiraceae bacterium
CTGTTTGTTTGATTACTTGTTTATTGTTTAACCTAGACGCCCAACGCAAGGATGTAATGATGACCAATAGCCAAAAAATAGAAATTGAGGCTTATAAGGACATCGAAGGCACGCCTTATTATTTTGCGGAATGGCAGCAAGGAAAAGTCTATGGCGTAGGCGAAGCAGCAGAAAAAGCGGAGGATTATTTATTGAATTTTAACGGCCTGACCAAAAGTATAGAAATTCGGAAAGATGGTCGGTTTGTTGCTTTGGATGAAAGCTATTACAGCAAAGTGACAGTAGATGCGGCAATAGACGGCGAGCTAAAAACGATTACCTTTAAGACGCAGCTGCATCCGACTTACAAAAATCGCTTTATGAAAGTCGTTTTTGAAGGAACGGATTTTGAGGTGATTCAAGATTACCAAACACGTTTGGGCAATCGAGAAAAACAAGGCTATGGAGGGACTAAAAATATTCAAGTTTTTAAAGAAAATGCGACTTTTTATTTGGTGCAAAACAAAAAAGCCAAGGCGATAAAATTGAAGAAAAAATCAGTTTTAAGTTTGTTTAAAGACCAAAAGGCAGCTTTGGAAAGTTTTGTAAAAGACAATGGGCTAAAACTAAATAAGGAAAAGGAATTAGTCCAATTCTTTAGTTATTATGAACAACTGACGCAGCCAAGTTCTACTGTTGCCGTTCATGAGAAGCATTAAAGATGGAGCATAAGTAAACTGTGGGAAGCTAATCCGTTGGGGAAAAAACACGCCCAACGGATTAGGTTCCCCAACGGATAATTATCAATTCTTTTTCTGATTGTCTATTGATACGTAATGCTTAACCAATTTACGTATCAGATAATTTGAAATTATCAGATACGCGCATTTCAAAAACGACAATTTGGGATGCACCCATTTTAATTGATTTCTTAGCTAACCTCCTTAATCTCATTCCCTCCTCATCTCATCACCTCATTCCCCCATTAATCTCATTCCCTCCCCAAACCATAAGTGTCCCGCAAGAATAGCGCGCTGTTAATTTTAAAGCTGAGATTGAAATTGAACTTTATATTACGCTTCCTGCCCAAAAACAGTCATTAAAACTACCGACAGCACAATCAAGCTCCCACCGATTATTTGCCAAATATTTAATTGTTCGCCCAGTACCAAAAAAGCGATGATAGTGGCAAAAATTGGTTCTAAGGTAGAAGTAACCGTCAACCGAATCGGGTCTAATTTTTGGAGTGCTATAAAAAAGAAAGCAAAGGGAATCAGCGTACCAAAAATAGCAATAACTAGCACGCCTGCCCAAATAGACCAACTCAAGCCTTTACCCACTAAATTAAAGGGCGGATGAATAATATTCCAGAAGAGAGCAGCAAATAAAACGGCATAAAAAAAGACGGTCCAAGCAGGATATTTCTTTAAGCCTTTCTCTCCATATAAAGTATAAAAAGCAAGGAACAAAGCAGAAGATAAGCCGGCTAAAATACCTTTCCAATTTAGCGTTTCCCAAGGGATATGATAAGCACCAACTACTAAATAACAACCTGCTAAAGCTAATAGCATTGCCAAAATGGTCAATATATTAATTTTTTTACCTAAAAAGAAAGCACTATAAATCACAATCATGGATGGGGCGGTATATTGTAAAGTAATGGCAACGCCTACATCAATTTGGCTAATGGTATAAAAATAGGTGTACTGAACCAAGGCAAATCCTACGACACCTAAGATTATAAAATAGACAATATCTTTTCTGGAAATAACGAGTAATGCGCTTTTAAAAGGAATAAAAAAAAGGGATAATAATAAAAGTGTATAAGTCACCCTAGCTTGCACCAAATCATTAGGGGTAATGCCCGAATTGAATAAAAATTTAGCAATAGGTGCCGCAAATGCCCATAAGAGTGCTGCGGTGATAATGAATAAAAAACCTTGGGTGGATTCGCTTTTCATTTTTGTCGGTTGTCAGTTATCGGTTCGGTTGTCAGTCTATTGACCGCAAGTGGTAGGATTTGCTAAATTTTCAAAATTTAGTAAGTCTAATTTTTTGCTTATCAAACAGGAAAAGATTTACTAAATCTGCTAGATTTAGCAAATCAGGAGTTTGCGGCCAGCCTGAATCGTCCTGTCGGTTGCAATTACAGAAATTTCTATTAAAAAGCGACAAAAATCAACTAGAATTGTTTGTCTTTTATTTACCTTTAAGCCGATGTCAAAACAAAACGAAAAATCTAATTCCAATACGACACCTACCGTATTTTCTGAGCAGTATAAATGGTATGCGCTTTTTATGCTTACACTCGTAGGCGCACTCAATTTCTTTGATCGCCAATTAATTGTCATCCTACAAGAGCCGATTAAGGCGGATTTGGAGTTGTCAGATACACAATTAGGTTTGATGACTGGTTTGGCATTTGCTGTTTTCTATTGTTTAGTAGGCATTCCAATTGCTAGATATGCAGATAGAAATAATCGACGAAATGTTGTCGGTATTTCTTTGGCTATTTGGAGTTTTATGACCGCTATTACAGGATTGGTTGGCAATTTTATGCAGATGCTTTTAGTACGGATAGGAGTAGGCGTTGGAGAAGCAGGAGGAACGCCTTCTTCCCAAGCCATGATTTCAGATTATTTTCCTAAAGAGAAACGGGCGACGGCTTTTGCTATTTATGCGACTAGTGTTTATATCGGCTTATTTTTAGGGTTTTCAATGGGTGGTTTATTGGAGGCTTCTTTTGGTTGGCGAAAAGCCTTTATGCTTTTAGGGGTTCCAGGGATTATTTTTTCCGTTATCTTTTTATTAGGGGTAAAAGAACCACCAAAAGGCTATGCAGATGGGGGCGTGGTAGAAAAAGAGCAGCAAGACTTTCGGGAAGCAATGACCATTTTATTATCGAAAAAGACCTATACTTATATATTGGCAGCTAGTGCATTACATTCCTTTGTCGGTTATGGTTTTGCCAATTGGATTCCCTCTTTTTTTATTCGAGTGCATGGAATGGAAGTATTGGAAGTTGGATTTTGGTTAGCCGTCTCCATAGGCATAGGTGGAGGCATTGGTGCTTTTTCTGGTGGATTTATTGTCGATAAACTCATTAAAAGAGATCGACGTTGGTATATGTGGATAGGGATAGTTGCAATTATTTTGACAATTCCCTTTTCTGTATTCACGCTCTTTACCAGTAGTAAAACAGCCGCGGCCATCTGTTATTTTATTCCAAATGTGCTTTTTTCATTAAATATGGGGTCTATTTTGGCAGTAACTCAAGGAGTAGTCGGCGCCAAAATGCGGGCTCTGGCAAGTGCAGTTTATTATTTTGTACTGAATTTAATTGGTTTAGGCATTGGTCCTTTATTTGTTGGGATACTTAGTGATTATCTGGCGCCAACTTATGGAGATTATTCCTTAAGATATGCTTTATTTATTGTTGCCAATTTTTACTTAATCTGCATTTACTTTTATTGGAAAGCAGGAGAACACTTGGAAGCGGAGATGGAGGTGTAAGGTGAACCTCAATAACAATCTCAACTTCAAAATCAAAAATCTGTTCTACTCCGTTAAATCCTGTCAAAATCAGTTTGTCATCCTCCTAGCTCGTAAAAAAGCTTCAACCTTAGTAACAACCTCAACCTCAGCTTCAAAAACTTAAGGGGAATCTATTTTAATTTTGTTATTTTCCTTTTGCCCAGCGCCCATTTTCTTAGGTTTTATTAAAAAACACTCCAATATAAGCACGATATTGCTCGGCAGTCATTAAGGTTTCCCAATCTGAGGGATTATCGGCTGCAATTTTTACCAGCCATCCTTTTCCATAAGGATCTTGATTTAACCAAGTCGGATGATCTATTAAAGGTTGATTAATGGCAATAATTTCTCCACCAATAGGCATGCTAATGGCATTAGTTGCTTTTTTTGATTCGGTTGTTGCAAATGTAGCACCTTGAGAAAAGATTTGGCCAATTGTTGGCAATGTTATAAATTCTATCTCTCCAAAGACGATTTGAGCAAAATCGGTAATACCAAAAAGGAAGTAATTTTGCTGTTGAACGACCCATTCATTGGTTTCAAAATAGCGAGCTTTTGGATTTATTTTTTTCATTTTTATAATTATCTTAAGTTAATCAAAAAATATAAACAAATTAATTTAATGATTAATATTTTTATAATAAATATGTAATTAATTAATAATCAATAAATTGATATAAATGTTACTGTTTTTTATGGATCATTAGATTATTAGTCGCTGATTTAAAAGCAGTTATATTAAAAAAAAATAAAATTTATTATTAAAAATATATTAAAATAAAGAATGTTTTATTTAGTTTTACGGTACGACAACTTAAATCTCTTCAAAATTACGGATAAGCAAAATAATTAAAATTTATTTATTACCACTAGTAATAAAATCCTGCCTATCCTATTTTCCCTGACATCAACATTTATTAATCTCAAATTCAGTCTGAGTAACAACTTTAAATATTTGCCTTAGCAGGCTTAAATTTTGAAGTTGGTATTACACATGAAGTTGAGTTTGATTTAGAAACTAATCTCACCGGTTTAAGCTAATTAATGCAATTAATTAGGAGCAAACGCCTGTAAATTAAGGTATAGCACTAATTAATTAAAGGCATTTTTTATTCACTTGTAAGCGTAATGTACCCTTACAAGGCAGTAATTCTATGTCTAATGCTTAGCTCCACATCAACAACCAAAGATAAAAAAGAATAAAAGCTACAAAGAAGCAACTTCTAAGTAACATTTTATTCTAATGTCTAACCCATACATATCGGATTAACTCAACATTGAACAACCTATAACAATATGTAGGTTGGGTAATTTTTTTATTCTATTATTTCATTCACCTTTTTTTAATTTTTCAAAATGAAAAAAACTGCTTTTTACTCCCTAATCTTGTGTCTGGTCGGACTTTTAGCGACTGAGAAAGCATTCACACAAGATTTATTTACCTGTGAACTTGGTGTTACATTAAGTGCTACAGGAACCTGTGATTCGACAACTGGGACAATTACCGTGGACATTACAGGTGGTTTTGATCAATCTTATACTATTGAGTACAGTAATCAGTATACTAGGACTTTCTCGGGGACTATTACGACTTCGGAGAATTTCTATACGATTACTGGGTTATCCGCTGCTAGATATACGATTATTGTACTAGATAATCGTTCTAGATGTAGGGTTTTCGAACAAGTTTCGGTTGTTTCTGATTATGTTCAAGGAAAAATAACCGTAGAAGGCAAGCCTGCAGCTTGTAGTGGTTTTGGTGCTATTGATGTATCTATTGACGGGAACGAACCACCTTATGCCATTAACCTTACAGGACCCGTAAGCGGTAGATATATTGCGAACTCTAATGGTTTTAGTATTTTCAACCTTACCTCTGGAGACTATGAGGTAGTTATTGGGCAAGGAGATTGCATTCAAACTTTTTCTACTACCGTTGGTTTTGGAGCAGATTTACCTAATTTAACTATCTCTCCGGAAACAGATGACTGTGGTATACATTTAGGGGCAGCAGATTTTTTAATTGCCAATGGAACTGCCCCATATGAAGTTGTATTGGAGGGACCTACAGCAGCTACTTTTAATGTGGATGCAAGTTTCCAAACCGACGGACTGGTAGAAGGAAGTTATAAGGCAACTTTAACGGATGCTGATGGCTGTGTTTCTATTGCTGTTTTGGATTTAAATACGACTTCATTTAGTGCGACAATCAGTACTATTGGAGAAAATACAAGCGGAAGAGGATTTTTGAAAATAGGAGCAACCGGAGGTATCTCAAATTATAAAGCAACCTATGATGGACCGACTGTTGGTTCAAGAATGATTAATAGCAGAGAAATATTTGTTCCAGTATTGGCTGGTACTTATGACGTGACGGTAACAGATGCAGGTGGGGATGGTTGTAGTGTTACAGAGACCGTTACGGTTGAAGCAGCGGAGAGTGGGGCTAGAATAAGTGGGATTACAACAGGAAATTCAATAGGGGCAGATAAGGTAATCGTGCAACAAAATTATCCAAATCCTTTTAATGGGCAGACGACTATTCGTTTCGACTTACCTCAATCAGAGGAGATGACGATTACTATTCAAGATCATTTTGGCCGAGTTATTACGCAACAACAACAAACTTATACCAAAGGAATCAATGAGTTTATTGTCAATGGAACTGATTTGAATGCAGGAATGTATTTTTATACTATTTCAACAGAAGGATTTAGCACGACCAAGCGTATGATTGTTCAGTAGTAATTTAATAATTTTGGGCAAGAGGCAGCGTTGGTTTTAATTTGAAGCGTTGTCGGTTGTTAGTTGTCAGTTGTCGGTTATCAGTTAGATTCGGAACTAGGAAACTGACAACCGATAACTGACAACGCTTTAAATTAAATTGGTATTTATTTAATTCCTAGACTACTGTGACCTCTGTGTCTTCTTCGTGTACTCTGTGTCCAAAAGCATTTTGTCCACTAGTAAGATTCAAAATTGACATTATCGAGTAAATTGCTGTCGAATAGCCAATTCCCCAGCTAATTGCACCGCCCTAATTTGTTCAGGAGTAAAGCTATAGGCTTTCAAATAACAGGGTTTATAATAAGACATATAATTATCCAAAAGAGGTTTATAGTCGTTGCCATTTTCATGGGTAAAACCTACCATTTCGCAAGTAGAATAATTGACATAAATTTCATAGACGGTTCCAGGGTCGGGTGGGGTATCGCAGATTCTATCTCCTCGTTTATCACAATCAGTTGAGACAAAATTATCTTTTCCAAAAACATGTTCCTCGAAGGTATGAAAAAGGCCAAAGAAATGACCAAATTCATGTGCTACTATTTTTTGGTCAGATAAATCAAATTGACTTATGACTACGTTATTGGCTCGACGGGATAAGATATAAGAAAAACCGCCTGTTCTAGAGCAACTAATGCTATTATCTACGGTGGTGCAAAATTCTGTATTATGATTCAAGACATAGACGGTAATCATGTCTATTGCATCGTTTTTCTGAGAGAATTCGTCATAAATATTAAAACTATTGGCAGATAATTGCTCAATACTTAAATCATCGATTATTATATCAATTTGATCTAGATAGAAGACAAACCCGGCAGGAGCAAAAGCTTTATTTAAATTTTCTATCGCTCTTCTTACATCAATTTCTTGAATACCAATAACCATAGAATCCTTTTGCACCAAAGCAAATCTTAAAGGAAAACGCCTAATCTTTTCATCAAGTATCGCATTTTTGATAGAATCATTCTCTATTCGCAAATGGATTAAGGCTGCATTTTCTCGGTCTTCTGTTGTGTATTCACAATTCAAATTACACCAATTTTTATTTTCTTGTACCTGGGCAGTAAGCATAATCACTTGAAAAGTGAAAAGCAGAAGTAGGCAAATTTGAAGAGCGTTTTTTTGCATGCTGAACTATTTTGTAATTAGAAAATTTAGGAGGCTACCTCTATACCTATTCTACTGAACAACAAAAATTATCGTACCGTTCAGAATAAAGTCTAATATACGGTAATTCCTCCCCATTTAAAAATAAACCAAACAGTCTTTATTTGATTCTCTACCGTACACATTTTACGAAATCACGCACTTCGCTTCGCTACGTGCGAG
>CAZXYA010000452.1:0-3143 GCA_964644655.1 uncultured Saprospiraceae bacterium
ATTCCTGAGCAATTGGAAATAGAAAGAATGATTTTAGCTTTTGATGAAATGTTTCAACAAAAACAGGTAAACAAAGCAACAATCATCAAACTACTGAATCATTATTTACCAGATTTTCAGCATTTGGAAACGGGTAAATCACTTGACCAAAAGATGTAGGCTTACTGTCTTTTACCCCAGCTCACATACTATTTAAAACGGCACAATCATAACCTATAATGTACTACTTTATAAAAAGAACCTTTGATGTACTTGTTGCATCAATTGGAATAGTTCTCACTTTACCTATTTGGTTGCCCATCATTATCATTTTGCGCCTAACTGGAGAAGGAGATGTTTTTTATTTTCAAAAAAGAATTGGTTATAAAAATCAGCCTTTTACCATTTGGAAATTTGTAACAATGGTAAGAGATAGTCCTAATAAATTATCCGCAGAATTGACCATACGAAATGACCCTAGGGTCACTCCAATAGGTAAATTTCTAAGAGCTTCAAAGATTAACGAACTTCCTCAAATTATCAATGTGCTCAATGGACAAATGAGTTTGGTAGGACCTAGACCACAAACGAAAAGAGACTTTGAAGTATATACGAGAGAGGTTAAACGACAGATTTACAAGGAAAGACCTGGCATTACAGGTATTGCCTCTATTATTTTTAGAGACGAAGAAAAACTGTTATCAGAAACAAAATTGAGTGTTCGAGACTACTATGAGCAAATAATTGCTCCTTATAAAGGTGCTACAGAATTGTGGTATGTGAAAAATAGGTCTTTTTTAACGGATGCTAAAATTCTGTTTTTAACGGCATGGGTAATTGTTCGCCCTCAAAGTCAATTAATCTATAGGATATTTAAAAATTTACCCGTCAATAATATGGAGGCTAGGGCAAAGCAACAACAAAAAAACAAAAGACAAAAGCGCGCTCCCTATATCCAAAAGACAAGAGTCTCAAAAAATCAAAGCTGGCGGTTGTCAGATTAAAGAAGACTAAAAATTTATAATTTCTAATTCCTGTTTGTCACCGCTTACAATTTTTTTAAACGGAAGGACATTTTTTTTGGTAAATCGTTTCAAATCATCTGCCCATCCTTTTAAATTTAAAAGGAAAGGTTAAAACATTTGATGTTTTTCCTAAAAGAGTCTCCTTCTATTTTATTCATCCATTTAGAAGAGTTAATGCAATAAAGTAAACTCTTCTATCAATTTTTTAAATTTTTTAAAACATTAACTAATGAAAAAGTTAACACTTTTAATGGCATTTTTCTGCCTAACTTTTGCGACATCTTATGCTCAAAACAACAACGCTACCTCGGACATTGAGGGTAACAACACACAAGTCGATTTAGTACAAACAGGTGCGGATAATAGGGTATCAAATTTTTCCTTTGGAAGCAATAATAATATTGGTTTCAATCAAGAAGGTGATGCCAACAATGTCTCTGCTAATTTTGAGGGGTCGAATATTAATAGTTTTACCGAACAAACCGAAGGGGGAGCAAACATCGTAGAACAAAACATTTCTGGAGATAACATCCAATCTACGATTCTACACACAGGAAATGATAATGTTACGAACCAAAGCATTGGTGGCAGTGACAATATTACAGAGATTATTTTGTCTGGAAATTCTAATACTGTTATTCAAAGCCAAGATGGAGTATTGAACTCTAGTATTCTAGTTTCATCGGGTGATGGAAATAGAGTTACATCAGGCCAATCTGGTGAAAATTTAATAATTGTTTCATCACAAGAAGGAAATGACAATACAGCTATTCTTTCTCAAGAAGGAACGGTAAATGATATTAATGCTTTTCAAGAAGGATCGTCTAATGGAATTACCGCAAACCAATTTGGTAATAATAATATAGCGGGTTCTGCTGGGGGAGAACTTTTTCAGTCTGGTTTTAACAATCAATTAGCAATTAATCAAGAAGGAGATAATAATGCTGTTTCAGCTGGACAAGAAGGAGAGTCTCATAGTGTTTCTATCAACCAAGTTGGTAGTAATAATGTAGTTGGTAATTTGGAAGGGCAACTTTTTCAATCTGGTTTTGAGCAACAAATATTTATTGGTCAGAATGGAGACAATAACACTGTTTTTGCAGCACAAGAAGGTGAATCAGGTAGCATCACTATTGACCAAAACGGAAGTGATAATCTAGCAGGTTCTCTTGAAAATACAGTCTTTCAATCAGGTGTTGCCAATGAATTATCTATTTTACAAGATGGAAATAGTAATACAGTTTTTAGTGCTCAACAAGGAGATAATAATGCGACTTCTTTAAATCAATCAGGCACAGCTAATACTATTTCTTCTAGTTCAACTGGAAATGGAAATGTACACAATATTACACAGACAGGAAATAATTAAATTCTTTGATTAGAATGCTTCAATCAGTTCATTTTGTTAGCAAAATGGACTGATTGATATAAGAGCTTGTTGGGAATTTATCCTTCGGGCTAAAAACAAACTCCCAACAGGCTTTAAGCATTTATATCAACTAAGCCCAACAGAATATGATATTTTACAAGCAAATACTAATAATAGGTATATGGATATGTTTCCTAGCTTGTAGCACGTTAAGTGCCCAACAATTATCTTTGGAAGATTTATTATTAGCACCTAGTGCTTTATTACAAAGTGAATTAGAGGTAGGTGGTAATGTTACCTATAACACCACTGAAGGAAATGCAAATGATTTAAATCTTTTGCAAATCCAGCAAAATGGGGCAGAATTAAATCTTGTTAGAACCCTTCAAGTTGGGGACAATAATAAAGCAACTATAGCACAAATAGGCGCAGGGAATCAATTGGTTTTGATTCAAAATGGGCTAGGAAATCAATATACATTGCTGCAAGAAGGGATAAATAATTCAACTATTGCTATTCAAAATGGGGCTAATAATATTATTCAACAAGAATTGAGTAATGCGTCCAATGTTTATTCGGAGTTTATCCAAAATGGCGATGGTAATGAAATTATCCATATCACATCAGGAAAAACGAATCAAAACTTTCTCATTCAACAGAATGGAAACGGGTTGAAAGCTACTGTAATACAATCGAATTGATAAAGGTTATTAAGGTATCATAATATTGATACACCTAAAAGGCTGTCTCATAAGGCTTTGAATATAGAT
>CAZXYA010000452.1:3243-5802 GCA_964644655.1 uncultured Saprospiraceae bacterium
CGTAAAAATTTATGGGCTATTGAAATTTTAGCAGAGGCGGGATTCAAATATGATTCTTCCATCAATCCAATTCAACACAATAGATACGGCATAGCAGAATTTCCAACAACGCCCGTTGTTTTAAATTTAGCAAAGGGGAATACGATTACAGAATTTCCCATTGCCTCCTTTCCCATTGGAAAGAAGAATTACCCTATTGGTGGTGGTGGGTATCATCGTTTATTTCCTGGCTTTGTCACTAGATACTGCGCTAAAAAGATATTAAAAAAGAACGAATTTATTTTCTACTGTCACCCTTATGAATTTAATGGTCATGAATTTCAGGAAATTGAAATTCCTATCCCTTGGAAAACTAAATTGCATCAGGGGCTAGGCAGAGGAAAATTATTCGAAAATCGGTTCATTAATTTTATTAAAGCATTTGGCTCACAACGGTTTATAGATTTATATACTTCTGATAAAAAATGGAATCAACTAGCACTTTCTAGTGTTTAATTTATTCAAAACGTAGGTCAATACAGTGTTTCAAAAGTTTATTTATATTCTGCTCGACGCCTTCGGCGCCTCGCAGAGAGGGATTTTAAGGGTGAAGATTTTTAAATCACTGTAGTCAACTACGTACGCTTAAATAATTGCTACCCTCCTTTCAAAAAATAGTCAATACCGTTTTTAACCTAGAAATTGTTTACAAAAACACAAAAAAAGCGGCTGTTGATACAAGAAAACTACCAATAAAATATTAAAAAATGAATGTACTTGGAATACTGGGATTTGGTCAAAATCCAGCAGCTTGTTTGTTACAAGATGGAAAAATGACTGCTTTTGTAGAAGAAGAAAGATTGACTAGATTAAAAGGAAGTGATGGTATGTTTCCAGGGAAATCTATTAGATGGTGCCTGCAAAAGAATAAGCTAAACTTAGAACAAATTGATTATATAGCTTTTGGTTGGGATGCCAATAAATATCCTTGGACCATTGGAAAATCTTTTACAAAAAATTATTTGAAATATCGAGGTAAGTCAAAAAAAGCCCATTCGGTACAAAAAAATGATGCCTCTTCCATGTCTTTGGCATTTGAAACTTTATTAGAATACCATCCAGATAGAGTTAAGTCTAAAATTCATCACGGATTAAGGGCCGCTGGTTTAAGGGGTAAATTTCCACCAATCGAGTTTGTCAATCACCACATGGCACATGCCTACAGCACTTATTTCTGTAGTACATTCGAAGAGGCTGGGATTCTTACTTTAGATGGAAGTGGAGAAGATATTTCTACCGAATTATGCATCGCTAAAGGCGATTCGGTACAATCCGTAGAACGCTACCCTATTCCACACTCTTTGGGTTGGTTCTATGCGGCAGTCACCCAATATCTTGGCTTTTTACCCTATAGAGATGAAGGTAAATTAATGGGACTTGCTGCCTTGGGAGAAGAGCGAAGCGCAACCAATAAATGGATAGAACCATTATCAAAAGTATTAAAAATTACAGCGGATGCTTATGAGGTCAATCCAATTTATACTAAACTAGGTGGACATTATTATGCTGACCGTTATACCGACGAGTTTGTTAAATTGATGACGGGGGTAGATGCCAATGTAACTCCTATTTTTTATGGCGACAAAGTGATGAAAGATGGAAAACTGATAAGTAAATATCTTTTAGATGAATACATTGACATCGCATGGGCCGCCCAAGAATTATTAGAACGTGCTGCCATTATGTTAGCCAAAAAACTGGTCAACAAATATGGCATGAAAAATATATGTATCGCAGGCGGAGTTGGGATGAATTGCAAAATGAACGGGGAAATTTTACAAAAATCTGGTTGCGAAAATATCTTTGTGCAACCCGCCTCAAGTGATGCTGGAACGGCTTTAGGAGCTGCAATGGTTATCGCTCAAAAATATGGAGATAATATAAGAAATCCACTAGTGAATACCTATTACGGGCCTAGTTTCTCGAATGATGAAATCCATAAATTACTCAAAAATACGAAGGTAAGCTTTAAAAAATTAAGCGACCCTTCTCAAACAGCCGCGGAACTTTTAGAAGAAGGTAAAATTATTTCCTGGTTTCAAGGGCAAATGGAATTTGGCGCAAGAGCTTTAGGGAATCGGTCTATTTTAGCCAATCCTGCTTTTCCAGATATGAAAATAAAAGTGAATGATGAAGTAAAATATCGAGAAAATTGGCGGCCATTTTGTCCTTCTATGACAGCAGAGGCTAAAAACGATTATTTGGTCAATCCAAATGAAGCCTCTTTTATGATTGTTGCTTATCATTTGCAAGAAGAAAAAAAGAAAGCCCTTCCAGCAATTGTACACGTTGATGGGACCGTTCGCCCACAAGCAGTTTCCAATACATCCAATCCTAAGTTTCACAGTTTAATCGATAATTTGGGTAAAAAGACAGGACATCCTGTCGTCATGAATACATCCTTTAATGTCAGAGGGGAACCAATTATTACGGAACCATTGGATGCCATTCGATGCTTTTATTCTAATGGATTAGATGCTCTAATTATGGAGGATTTTTTATTACTAAAACATTAAGTAC
>CAZXYA010000452.1:5902-7624 GCA_964644655.1 uncultured Saprospiraceae bacterium
CCAAGCGATTTTTCTTTTCTATCAACTATCTAGGAGACATGATAGAAAATTATTTTAACCGCATTTCCAATAAACCTTATAGTGTAGATTTTTTTACGGAGAAAAAACCTTTAGGAACGGCAGGTTCTCTGTCTTTAATGAAGGAACAATTAAAAGAAACCTTCATTGTTTCAAATTGTGATATTTTAATTGACCAAGATTATTCCGAAATTATTCGTTTTCATCGGGAAAATAACTTTAAAATTACGATGGTAGCCGCAGTGAAAAATTATGGTATTCCCTACGGTACTTTAGAGGTCGGCGAAGGTGGCCAATTATTAGGACTCAGTGAAAAGCCGCAGTTCAATTATTTTATTAATGCAGGCATGTATATCGTTGAACCAGAAGTGCTATCCGAAGTGCCTGAAAATACCTTTTTTCATATCACTACCTTGATTGAACAATTGACGCATAAAGGAGAAAAAGTTGGTGTTTTTCCAATTAATGGTGGTGCCTGGTCAGATATAGGCGAGTGGGATGTATACCAAGAAACGCTTAAAAGATATGGAGAAGAAACGTTTTAAATACAATTATTTAGAAGATTCTACAAAAAACAACTTCTAGGTACTTAAGAATTTTTCAATAAGAAACACCCATGGATAAACTAATAATTCTACTGCTAAGTCTATTGTTCTTATGTCCTATTTATGCTCAACAAGGACCTGTTGTCAATGGACATCCGCTAGACCAACGGTATGTTTATATCGAAAATAATTTTCTTCGAAACGACCTCCTGTCCGCGGTATTAAATGTTTTAGAAAGAGCCGCCAATAGTTGTTATACAGGTGTGGTTATATCTGATTCAAAGTTGGGGTTATTGGAAGTTTTAGAAAGCGACCCAAACTATATTAGAAATTTCAATGCCTTTCTTGACAAAGCCAAAAGCTTAGATTTAGATGTTTTTCCAGTAGGTACACATTTTGGCTATTCTGAGCCTATGCTATATTTTAACCCTAATTTGGCAGAAGGATTACCCGTCATTGCTGCACCTTTTGTGGTCCAATGGGTAAATAATGAGCTAGTACTCGTAAATGACCCAACGGACAATATTAACATCCTCAATGCTGGTTTTGAAGCAGTTCCTGTAAATAGTAATTTTTTACCTAGCTGGGAAGGACAGGATAAACCTGGCACTTTAACTTTTTGGGACAATACCGTTGCCCATACAGGGAATGCAAGCGTTAGAGTTGCTAATCTTGCCAGAAGTCAGGATGGCGTAGCTAGAATCAACCAAACTTTTGCCGTCTCCCCATTTAGAGATTATTATGTGAGTGTTTGGGTTAAAACACGTTCCTTCCTAGCTGATAAAGTTCAGGTTTTGGTTCGAAATTCGCAGGACGAAAGAGGGCTACAATACAATGTGATTCCTGTAGCATCAACAAATGATTGGACAAAATATGAATTTACTTTTAATACTTTAGAAAGTACTAGTGTTGATTTGTTCTTAGGTGTTTGGGGTGGAAAATTTGGTAATCTATGGTGGGATGATTTGGAAATTCGCCCCACTACTTTTAATAATATTATCCGTCGACCTAACACTCCTGTAACTATCACACAGGCTAACGGAAATATATTGAGAGAAGGGGTAGCAATAGATTCTATACTTGACCCTTTGAGTGGAGTTGACCCTTTTAGAGGAGGTTTTTCCATTTGGCACAACCAACCACGGATAAAAATTCCAGC
>CAZXYA010000453.1:0-7615 GCA_964644655.1 uncultured Saprospiraceae bacterium
AAACCCGCCCCGAACCACACAAAAAAAGCCTGTCGAAATTTTTCGGTGGGCTTTTTTTATTGGGTAGTATAGTGGTTTCTTGATTTTGTGCTACTTATGGATAGGCATGTTGACTTTCATGCTCAAATCTTGGATAAGATAGAGGTAGATATATCCAAGAGGAGAGTGGGCAGACTATGAAGGGGTATTTTATGGTTTTGGCTAGGAGGGATATGAGGGAATAATTACTTCTACTTATTTAAGGTAAATTTCCTCTCGTATATAATTCCTATTTAACCAAAAACTATGTTTGGTGTAAGCATTAAAGCCTGTTAATTGATCTCTAACTGGTAAAGGATAAGTATCATTTCTATCTTGAGCGTGTGGTCTGACATGGCAAACTTTGTTTTCGGTCATTTTAGGAAAGAAAGTATGACGGACATCATTTGGTGTGACCTTTTTGACTATTTTACCCTTCCTAATATTAAAAACAGTCTTATACCAAATTTTTTCTGCTTCTAAAATATCTAAGTTAGGCATATTCCAGAATTTTACTTTTTTAAGAGTTAAACTTCCCTTGTAAAGGTGATAGAAAACAAAGAAAAACCTTTGTTCTAAAATATTCTTAAGTGCTGAATCTTCCCAATTAGTATTAACTATTTCCAAATATTTAAAAGTAGGAAAAGATATATGTTCAGCAGGTAGATAATTTTCTTTTAGTCTTACTGTTTTAGCCTGTATATCGGCTTTTTCAAACTCTTCAATTTTTTTATCTAGCCCTATTCCAAGAATAGCCTTTGTAAGATTAGCAAAATAATTTTTTGCTTTTTTATTGAGTTTCAAGTTGAAAGCTATTTCAATCTCTTCTGGAGTTTTACCATAAAATGGTTCAAATTTTGAAATTATTATTTGCTCAATAGATAACTCTTTTGTTAATAATTCTGGTTGTGGTAGAATTTTCCCGTACGTAGCTTTTTCATTTTTAGAGATTTTTGCAATTATATGGTTTACATATCCTTGTTTTAAGGAATATGCCCTCTGTTTAGCTTTTAACTCACTAAATGGTTGTGCCCTTAATGATTTTGCTGCGGTTGAACCTTTTGTGCAAGCACCTAAATAAAAAGTGTCTCCTTCTGATAATTCATGTGCTTTCCCCTCCTTAATCTTATTATTGATAATATGCCAATCTCTTTTTATAATTTTTAAATCTCCTTCTGGGTATTTCCACGTACCAACTAACTTAATTGTATAATCTAATAAGTCTTTTTCTTTATCATGGAGATAAAAAACCATCAGTAAATGAGCATTTTTTTTCCAAAAAGAACTCTTATCAAAAGTCTCTTCGTGAACCTCTAAGTAGTTGATGATATTTAAGACAAGTCGTTCCTTAGACCTAATTTCAAGATTTTTTAAAGTTTTCAAAGGGCTACATTTTAATTCTAACCCCACTTCTTTGAAATCTGGCTCTGGATTTGAATTAGGTTCGTATCCAAAATAAAATTTTTCAATGGTTTGCCCAAATTTCCCTTTCCCCTTATAACCTTCTTTCTCAACTTCGTTTGAACAAACTTCCCTCAAACTTCGCCCTTTAAGCTTTTGGGCATAACCTACAATTGAATCAATAGAATAAATATCATACAACATATAGAATGGCTGGTTCTTTAACGTGAGAAAATCTAAAGTGAGTAATTTCTTAAGAACTGATTTTATCCTTTTATTTCTTTAATCAATGCTTTACCTATTTTTTTTACCACTCCTACAACTAAAGCGTTCCCCATAAAAAAAGCTCTTTTTGAATCGGTTATTCCTTCTAATTTAGTATGGTTATCTGGAAACATATTCAATCTTTCTAACTCAATAGGAGTTAATCTTCTTAATCTTCCATTTGGTTTAACAACGTGCTTAAATCTAGAGGCTGACTTTCCTCCTTCCCCAGTAATAATTGTTCTAGATGCATTGTCTAAAGAGTCAGGGAAAATCATCCCTCCTTCATTATAGCTATACCAAAAATCTTGTGCTTTATTATATCTTTGTTCCTTTTTCGCACCTTTCAAATATTTCCATTTATCTAAGCTTTCTTCCTCTATATAAAATTCTTCTGGAACATCTTTTTCGGAGATTAAAATATCTTTTAATAGTTTAAAATCACCATCAAAATTAGATTTTGTTTTACACGTCCAATATTCCCCTTTAATCATAATACCAGAATTTTGAAAAGGACTTAACTTCTTTCCAATATTAAATTTTTCAGAAATTTCTACTAAATCATCACTTATTAAATCGTGATTTACTTTGGTTTTAGCCATCGCACTTGGAAATGCTTTGCTTGTTACACCTTCATTTAAAATCCAAGCTTCCTTATCTTTTAGCTTATTGATTTTTTTATAGGTAAGAGTTGATTTATGATAACCAATAATAAAAACTCTTCTTCTTCTTTGAGGCATCCCAAAATCTGCTGCATTAATTACTTTCCATTCTATTGCGTAATCTAATTGATCTAAAGAAGCCAACATTACAGCAAAATCTCTCCCTCTTTGAGAAGCTGGTGATTTAAGCAATCTATCAACGTTTTCAAGTAATAAATATTTAGGCTTCTTAGATTTTTTCTCCTTTAATATTCTATGTATTTGCCACCATAAAACTCCTTTTTTACCAACTAGTCCTTGACTTCTTTTTAAGGTCGTAGCTACCGAATAATCTTGGCAGGGAAAACCTCCAACAAGCAAATCGTGGTCTGGAATTTCACTTATATCGACATCAGCTATATCTTTTTCAGAATGATTTTTTTTGCCCCATTTATTTTGATAAACTAGATTAGCATGTTGTTTCTTAGTACTTGGTTCATATTGATTGCTCCATACCACTCTATATGGGCTGTCTTTTTTTCGAGGATAGCCTTCTAATCCTACTCGGAATCCTCCTACACCAGCGAAAAGCTCTATTGTTTTTATCTCCATTTCTTAATTCAATGTTATTATAAGGCACCACAAATTTATGTATTAGTACTAAATTAATTTTTCTCCTCTGGTATAATGAATAATGGTGTATCTACACTATGGTCTAATTCTTCGTTTTTCTGAGGAATTTGTTGGAAGTTACTTTTTACTGTTACATTATCGTATATGTATTCGAATAATTCTTGTGCGGTAATAATATTGTCAATAACATGATTATTTGCTTCTCCCTTAATACCTTTCATCAGGAAAAAAGAGAACAATCCCCCTCGAATTTCACTGTCATCTCTTATTGGATATTCCCAAGAATACTCCCCTATTTTGGTTGAAGTAATAAAAATAATCCCATCTTTTATTCTATGCCTTTCCTTGTTAAATTCTTTAATTTTATCATCATCTAATTTTGGATTTCCACCCTGTACCACTCCAACAGGGTCATTAATATTTCTACAAGCTTCAAGAAAAACAGCTTTATGTTTAGCTGGACTTTGTTTTAAAATTTCTATTATTTGTTCATCTGATATTAAATGTTCTACATCAGTATAATCATAAGGACAAATTCCAACTTTACCATTTCCAGTCATTTTCCCATGACCAGAGAAAAATAAAATTATATAATCTTCTTTTTTTACTTTAGGACTAAGAAAAATACTTTTCATGGAATCTAATATGGCACTATAACTTGCATCCTCGTCATTTAAAACTAATGTTCTATCTACAAGTTGAATATCCTCAAGATTTTCAGCAAAATCATTAGCATATCTCCTACTGTATTTTAGCCTAGAGAACCTTCTATTATTCTTATAATCTGTTACACCTATAGAAATCGCCCATGTGTCTGGTTGAGTTGGAGGAGGAGGAATGTTTCCATTGAAATTAAATCTGCGAAGGAAAATATTCATTCTACCATTTTTACCGTTTTTTTGACTGCCGTAAACAAAACTATTATCTGAGGTTTTAATTATTTTACTATTATTTCCATTGCGTTCCGTAAATATATTTCTTTCTTTACCTACTAGTTTTCCATTCCTGTCTAATGTAAGATAAAAAATGCTTTTTTCACGATTGCATAAGATTAAATACCCTCTTTCAAAAGATAAATATGACCAAGCTTTTTCATCTTTTACGCTTGGAGGGTAAAATTTCCATTTAGAAACTCCTTCTTTATCAAATTTTTCTACATAAATGTCATTTCTATCTGACCCAGAATATTTTGCTTTTGCAATAATTTTGTCTTGTTTAAAGTTGCTAATAAATTTATTTGTAGTAATAACAGTGGTATCTAATACATTAAACTGGTCATCAATTTTCAATATTTTAATGGAGTCTTTAAAAATAAATGGAAGGCTGAAAAAATTATTTGAATATTTTATATTATTTTTTGAGAAAACAGAAGTTTTATTTCTTAGAAATAAATTTGCATTAAAGTTTTTCTCTAAAATTATTCCACCTTTTTTATTTATTTTGGTTGCAAGACATTTTTTATCTTCAGTTCCTCTAAAAAAATAAGTAAGCTTATTGTTTGAAAGGATAGAATAATTAAATCCTCTTAATTGATGTTCATATCGTTGTCCAGTATTTATCTTATAACCAGTCTCTAAAACTCTATTAAAAGCATTATCTAGTTTAATAAGATTTATGAATATTTTCCCTTTTTCTTTTTTTTGGAATAAAAGCCACGAATTATATTTATCATCTATATAAAGTGAATAAAAGCTATTTTTAGGAAATTCTTTTTCATTAACTATTTCACCATATTTATCAATTTTTTTAATAAAAACTGTTCTATCACCTCTATTACCACGTTCTCCATAAATTAAGACATTTCCTTTTTCAAGAGGATAAATGTTTCTAATCCACTCATGAATTCCTTTTTTCGTAATGTTTTTCTCGCCATCAAATTCATCAACAAACTCGATAGATTCTTGGCAAAAAATTGTGATTGAGGACAATAATATGAAAATGATTAAAAAGTAATTTTTTCTGAACATTATTTAAAATTTTATTCATTACTTTGACTTATATTCAAAACCAAAAATTGGATAAATAATATAACAAGTAAATGAATTAAAAAATGATTCTATTAAACCAAGATATAAATTAATTTCTTCTACTATTAAGGGCTTTCCAACGACAAGAAGATAAAATATTAGAATGGCTATAAGGTGAATAGGAATAATAGATTTAACTATAAGAGGGTGGGGTAGCTCTTTGTTCTTTAATTGTAAATCTGCTACTTTCTTATTTTCTTTACTATTAAGGAGTGACTTCACAGATTTTTGAAAGTACTTCCCAAAAGTGGTTATATAAATCGTGCAAATTGGTGTAACTACTGCCATTATAGCAATAAATTCTGCCCAAATTAATCCAGACTTCACCATGTACATTCCGATAGGAATAAGTACTGTTAAGGTACTAAAAATTAGTATTTGATTACTTAGTTTCCTTCTGGCTTGAAGTATATTCATCATTATTTTTTTTGAACGCAGTTCTCTATTTTATCGCCAAGAATATGTACATATTCCTCTAACATTTCTAAATATTCTTGCTTATTTTCCATACTATAATACCTGCTTAAATCGAATTCAGGACATGAATATCCTGAAGAGTATTTACCTTTCACATCTAACATAATATCTAAATTTTCAGATCTTCTTCTTAACTGTATATTAATTCGTAAAAATTCGAAAAGCTGAGTTGCTAGTACCTCATTACTTATACAGGATACTTTTAATTCAATTTCATCATAATCTCTTGGAATAGTTTTAAGTTCAGAAGATCTTCGCCAAAAGATCCAATTCTGAGAGCCTAAGGCGCTAAAATGATTTTTTAAGCATGATATTATCCGCTCACCAACTATTTCAATATCACTATTACTAATATTATTTACTGAATTTAATTTGTTAGAAAAAATAGAATCTAATCTTATTTCTATGTTCTTACTAGCCATTTTTTGAGTAATAAGTTCCTTATTATCAAACAAGAAATAATCATTATAGAAAAGCTTAATTGTAAATTTAGTTGGGTCTTTTCCTTGGATATGAACCTCGGCAAAATCTCGGTCTAACCCAAAGAGAAAAGTGAAGTTGTCTAACATGTCCTTATCTATTTTCTGATTTTTTTCTTGATAATTTTGGAGTAAAGTGTTCCAAAATTTATAAAGAGTATCTACTCCATAACCACTTTGAATTATTAGAACTGCTTTATCAGGGAAAACCAATAAGGTATCTGCATTTAGATAATTGTCTATCTTTTTGTTTTTAAGCCAAAGATTATATTCTTTGATTGGTGTCTCTATAGATTTTTGCTTATCATCAATTTGAGCAAATGAAAATATAGGCAATAAGAGTAGTATGAAAAGAGGAAGTGGATGTTTAGGAATTATCAATATAGTTAGTGTGTAGTTTTGAAAAAATTTCTACAAAAATAATCTTTTGTTTTTAGAAATTAAAATTATTTGTTTGTGAAATTATTCTTTTGCAATTATTCTTGCAAAACATATAAATCCTTGTTTTTATTCAAAATATCTTTTTATTCCTGATGTAAATCTGCAATGCAGTTCTCAGTCAGAGGTAATTTTGAAAAAATTCACCTGTTAGTTTTTCGGAATAACCTTTATCCCTACTACCCACCTAATAAAACTAATATAAATATATAAAGTAGAAGTGAGTAAAATTTGAAGAAGATGTAAAAAAAAGTAAAGATTACATAATAAACGTGAATACAACCACCCTAAACTAAAGCCTTGTATATCAATAACTTACCCAAAGATTACTCTGCGACATGGAGCATACTCCTAATGGTAGGGCAAATGGTACACTAAATCATAGACTTTTAAAAAAAAAGTGCGCCCGAAAGCACACTTTTCTCATAGTAATATTTAGTTGTCAAAACTATTTTAGCCTCAATATTTCCATAGCTTGAATTACCTTTTCATCATCAGCCCTACCAGCATAATTATCAATCGTACTAAAGTTTTTGTGGTCGAGTAGGTGACTAACGGTATTTCTATCTGCACCACAATTAAGCGCAATAGTAGCGGCAGTATGACGAGCAGAATAGAGCGTAAAGTAACCAATCCAAGTTTTTTTGATGCCTTTTTACAAAATTTAGTGATTAACTTGGAAACGTCTTGAATTCTATTAACTTTTCTTTTTTCGGTATCGTCATAGCCATTTAGAATATCGAAGATATATTTTTTTCCTGTATCATATTTTTCAATAATAGCTAAAGCCTCTGGCAGTAGTGGTTTCTCTTTTGCTAGACCAACACCTGTCTTTGACCTTTCATAATACCAACGTCCATTTCTAATATGTCTTCTTTCAAGTTGGGCAATATCAGTAATGTTTATCCCCAAAGTGTAGTAGCTGAAAAAGAAGATGGCTAGATATTTTTCTTCGTGACCCTACTGACACAGCACCTACCTTCACTTACACCGCCAGTCAAAATTTAAAGCCCCCCCCTCTCATATATTCCACCTCTGGAAATAGTAATCAATACCATTTTATCAATTACCTACCACACTAACGGCACAAATACGAGAAAAATCCTACCATTTGCGAGAAAAGTCCTAGTAAACACTTCCCGTTTTTAAGAAATTTGAGCCATAATAATTTCATTTAAAAAAATAAGTAAAAACTAAATTATGAACAAACACTTGACAATCAATTGCCGCCTATGGC
>CAZXYA010000454.1:0-7606 GCA_964644655.1 uncultured Saprospiraceae bacterium
TAAAAAGGCTGCTTAGTTAACTATTCTGCGTGTCCAGTGTCATGACGACGACCACTCTTCAAGTCCTACATCTTGTTCTATTTTAGAATTACTTGTCAATAAACTGTATAATTCATAATCATATTTTAATTCGACTCCTTCTAGCTTTTCTTCTTCAAAGTAATTTTCCGAAATAAAATCTTTTTTTAAACAATAGTCTTCAAAAGATTTATAGCCTAAATAAATAGCATAAATATGTCTCGTTTTGGCAACCCCTGTCTCAGGAGGTTCGTTTTGCAAATATTTCCAAAATGTATTGTAGGAACTAGTAACAACCTGTTTCTCAAACAACCTACAAAGATTTGCTTTTTTCCTGTCTTCTCTACAAAGTCGAGTTACTCTATCACTAAGTTTAGGTAAAAAATGAGTTTCTGTTCGATTCTTTTTCCATGTGCTCGGGTGTGAACCTTCTTCTTTTTCTAAATCTTTTGCTATACTTTTCCAAAATAATGAAATATCATTTTTAGATTTATCAACCTGTGTTTTATCTAATTTATCTACCGTTTTTTCTGCCCCGACTAGAGAAATCTTCTTTTGTAGGCAATAATCTTGAAAGGAATCATAACCTAAATAAATAGCATAAATATGTCTTGCTTTGGGAGTTCCTGTCTTTTGAGATTCGTTTTGCAAGTATCTCCAAAAAGTATTGTAGGAACTAGTAATTACTTGATTGCCTTTCTTCCCACATAGATTTGCTTTTTCCTTATCATGTTCACATATTTGGGTTACTTTTTCAGTTAGTTTAGGTAAAAAATGACTTTCTATTCGATTCTTTTTCCATGTGCTTGGGTGTGAACCTTCTTCTTTCTCTAAATCTTTTGCTATGCTTTCCCAAAACTGCCTTTCCCATTTGAGATTGGATTTTTCAAGAGGTTCATGAATTATTTCTTCCTTTCTATTTCTTTCAATTTTTGATTTATTGAAATAGTTTAAAAAGATAGACCTTATGACTTTTATATCCTTTTTTGTATACCCAGGTTCTTTAGAGAAAAAATAATTTGCTCCAGCCTTTAAAGCTTCTTTTTTTACCATCATCCCAGAGTAAACTATAATTAAGGACTCTGGATTTTGTTTTTTTATTGTTTGAACTAGTTTAAATCCTTCTAAGGATTTTAAATTTTGAGAATCTAGAGCTACCTCAATTAAATAGGCCGCTTTTACATTGGGTTCTTGCCTTTTTAAAGAAAATGAACCAATAGAATAATCTACAATGAGTTTATTGACTATTGCAATTTCATTAAATTTTAAAAGTCTATCCAAATAGTTAGCTAATTCTAAATCTCCTTCGATTATTATTAACTTGTTTTGATTTTTATTTGACGATTCAATTTTTCTTTCTTCAAAATTTTCTTGTTTAAATCGAGAGAATTCCTCAAGCTTTTCTTCAATCCAAGGGCGATTATGAAGAGCCGATTTTTTAATGTTACTAATCCTTATGATTGTCTTGTTATTTAAGGTGACTTCATTATCATATCGAGAACTAGTAAGCCATTTAATTGTGTTTATTGCATTAATTAATTTAGCACTTTGTTGTTGAGATATTGATGATTCTCTTCTTAAGTATTGATAAAAACTATCTATATTACTCACAATTTCGTTCTCTATTGATTTATCAAATTTTCTTATGAATAATTCATAAAGACTTCGGATTAAATTAAATCTAGTTCTAAAAAAGTAAACGAAGTTTTTATTATCCTTTAATTCTCTTAATATTTCTATACTTTTTTCAAGTTCTACTATTTGATTTTCCTTTTTTCCAAAAAAGAAATGGTATATAGCTTTACTACTTTGATATTCTAAACCATTGACACCATCCGTAAGATATTCCCTATATTCAGTAATGAAATTTTGGGTCCACTTAAAATTTGATAGACTCGAACCAAAGGCAACTATAATATGAAATTTGTCTTCCACAAAAATTCCATCAGAAATAAAAATTCTTTTTTCAACTCCTAATTTTAAAATCTCAAATGCTGCAATTCTAAATTCACTTTGACCTAAAGCTATTCTACTGTTAGCATATCGAATGAAGGTATCTAAGACTTCTAATGCATCCTTACTAGTTAGGAAATGTAAAGCACCAATGAAGGTGTTATTTAGCTCTCTAAATTGTTTTAATGAAATATCCTCTTCAATTAATCTGTTTTTTAATTTTCTAATTATTTCATACCCATTCACAGAATTTTGTAAATTAGCACCTGTCAAACTAGCTCCATTAAAGCTACAATCTTTAAGAGTAGCATCTGTAAAATTACTATCAGTCAAATCAGTATCTTCAAATAGAGAATCAGTAATTTTTGCACCTTGGAAAGAAGTATTCGAAAGGAATGATTTATTGAAGAAGGTATCAATAATTTCTGCCCTCTTAAAAATACCTTCCCTTAATTCCGTATTTATAAAAGAGGTATCTAGGATTCTTGCTTTACTAAAGTTAGCATTTTCTAGATATGCATTATCAAATACACAATCCTTGATAATTAAACTGGAAAAATCAGCATCTGGTAAATTCAAATCTTCAAAACTTATCTTTGTTAACTCTTCAGTTCTACTAACTTTGATTGATAGTTCATTTTCAAAATCGTCATGATAAGATATTTTTTCACTTGGAATTTTAAAAATCCTATTCAGCAAGCCCATTTTTTTAATACTCTCTAAAAGCTGTATACTTTCATAATTAAGTAAAGATGAATTAGTGGAAAAATTACCAATACGAGAATTGAAGTTATTTTTTTCCAGAAAATGAATCAGAGATTTACTAAAATTATATTTAGTGTTTAGATGGATTTTGTACTTGATTAGATTATCCTTATTTAATTTTAGGAATCTTATCGAGCCTCCTTTAATCAAGATAATATCGTTATTCTTTAATTTTGTATTTTCATTATTTAGTCGTAGTCCATTTAAAGTACATCGGTTACTAGCGAAGAAGAGTTCGTATTCATGTTTTATTGACCACCCGTTTTTTGTACTACTTATTTTTAAATAGTTTCTTGTGTTTTCTTTCAATCTATCACCTAAAACAAAATCTTTTTTGTGGTCTTTAAAAGTTATATAAATACTACTTGAATCATTTGCATTTAAAACACTAGAAATACCATAGACTTGACTTTTTTTATTGTTCTTTTTAATAAAAATAATATACTCACCATTTGTAACATTGGATTTGTATTCTTTAGCTAAATCAACTATATCGATTATAGTATCTTCTACAGGTAAGTTATTTTTAGTACATCTTTGAGCATGATTTTTAATCAATTTCTGTAATATTCGTAATGGAAATAATCCATTATAAAATAATGTTTGTTTATTTTTATATCTATCTTCTATTATCCTCTTAACTTCATTCTTTAAGTTATTTGAAAGGGAGAGATTTCGTTGATTAGCATGAAGTTCAAATATCTGATATAATTCATTCGGTGTGTAATCGAAAAAATCAATTTCACTAGCAATTTTAGCATTAATTTTAGGAAACTTTTTTAAAAAATGCCCAATCTCATTTTTAGTATCAGAAAAAATAATACACAAACTATCTTGAAAGTTGTTCATGTATTCTAGAAGTTTGGCACAAATTTCTGGTCCAAATTTATTATTAATTAGAAAATTAATATGGTCAATTAATAATACCCCATCCACAGCTTTTTTACACCAATTTTCTGTATTTTCGAGACTTTCTAATAATGTTTTTCCAACTAACTCACTCGCCGAAACCGAAACAAAATGCCCTTTTTTTAATAATTCATCTTCTTTGTATATCTTTCCAACTAGGTTACCCAGAGTCGTTTTACCAGTTCCTGTATTTCCTGAAAATGCTAAATGGAAACTTGCTATTTTAGATAATGAAAAAAGATTATCTCTATCCTTTAGTCTTTGAAAAAGAGCAAAATGATTCTCAATCTCTCGCTTTGGAGATTTTAATCCAATCAGTTGTTTTAATTCTTCTCTGGGATTTAAGATTACCTTATTTGGAATATTTAAACCTTTGTTATGAGGTTGTTTAGGGAGATAACCGAGAATAAATTCAAAGAATTTATTGAGGACTTTCCACTCGGTTAAGGACTTCCAAGGAATCGGCTCCTTATTATTATTTTTATTATAACTGCTATATTCTTCAAGGTTTTTGTATGCTTCTTTGAGTCTTGCATTTACTTCTTCAGTAGCATTAGTTTCTTTTAGAAAAACATCAATCAAACCTAAAGCCTGACTTGTCATATAATATCTGTAATTCCTATCCTCGATTAAGGACTTAATTTTACTAATAAGTACTTGATTATTCGTGGCTAAGACCTTTTTGTTATTTCCAAATAATTTAGTAATTGCAGGGTGGCTAATTTTTTTGATAAATGTCTTTTCATCAAGTACATCAGAAACAGAAGGATATTTACTAAAAACTAATTCTTTATCTTCGCTATCATTTAATGTTTCTTCAAGGTTGGCTACTTGCAATAATAATTGCACCTCTTCAATAGATGCTTTTTTATCTTTGTCAAATTTTTTTAATGTCTCCGCAATTTTAGAAACTGTAAAATCAGGAGACAAAATGGTCAATGCCTTCCAGTATAAAACATCTTTAATATTCCTACGAAATGGATGATTATAAAATTTTTGGGCGTATTGATAAATAAAGGCTGCTAAGGAAGCTCTATGTTTTGAAGGAAAGGAAAATTTATTTAATTCAATAGGAAAACCTTGTAAATATTTCTGTACATCTTCGTCCATTTCAAATAGTTCATGGCTTATTTCCGTGCATAAATCAGAGAGCAATAAGTCCGAAATTGACATATAATGTATCTGATGTTGAACTTCTTCTTTTTCTAACTGATAAGAATTAAAAGTAGCCAATAATTGAAATAGCATATCAGGAGTAAAAACTCCTGAAAAAGAGGCATAATAAGCCATTAACAAGTTACCATCTTGATATAACTCAGGTGCAGAATAAATGAATTCCTCTAAATGCTTTTGTGCAATATTTTTAATTCTTGTTTCCATATCAATCCATTGTTATTTCATCATAAAACAATCGAGAAGTAGCAGGTATTTTCCCTCTTAATATTTCAATCCCTTCTTTCAATCCCTTTTCATTAGCCTCAAACATTGGAACAAAATCTTTTATTAACGCAGCAGTAGTTCCTTTCCACCGATTCTCAGGTACTGGATTTAACCATACAATTTTAAAACTGAAATACTTCAAAACTTGTAATATTTGAATAGTAGCATTTAGCCTATCTAAATTCAAATTTCCTCTTGCTGCACCTCCATCAGAAATGATTAAGATAACTATATCCTTTTGTTGAAAAAGTTGTAACTGCAACTCTTTTATCAGTTCACTATGGGAAGTATGTGCAGGTGATTTATAGAGATAAAAATCGGTTTCCTCTTCATTAAGTTTGGGTAGATTATTAAAGTAAAATACAGTATTATCAATTTTGGCTCCTTTAGTAGCCGTTTGTATAAATGCAGTAGTCAAACCTTTAAAAGCAACCATTGAACCTTGGTTATCTACCAAAGTCATCAAAGAGGCAGTATTTATTGTTTCTCTCTGGAAAATAGGCTCAATCAAAACCCCTTTTTGTCCAATTTGGAGAATGGTACTAGGAATATCAATTTGATTTTTTAGTCTACCATTTACTATTTTCTTTAAGGTGCGCCAACGTTGCTTTAATTGTCTTTCTTTAAGGACGATATGTTTGTCAAGTAAGTGTATTTTATAATCTTCAACTAGTTTTTCCTCTGTAGTTGTGGTAGCTGATTGACCTAAATTTTTATCAATAATATTGAGGTATAATTCTTCTACCTCTGTTTTATTGTTTGAATCAAACACCTCTTCATCTTCTTCCTCCTGAGGGTTGTATGTGGGGTCTTCTTGCTTTTCTTTATCAAGAGTATCATTCTCTAAATTATCATTATTCGTTGGTGTTTCTTTTGATTCCTCTGAAGTGTTATTCATCTCTTTATCTACCTCAAAAGACTGATGAAATAAACTAACAAAAAGATTTTCACTTTGGCCTGGTTTAAGCCATAAAAAACGGCAAAGATTTAGTAATTGTTGGCCATCCTTCTGGTATTTTTCATCCTTCTGAAATACCTCAATTAAGCTAAAATACTCCTCCAAACCCAAGCTAAAATCTTTATGAGTTCTGAGTGTTGAATAAAAATGATATAATGGAAAATATTGGGTCATACAGTTCCTTTTATTGTTTTTTCCATTACTTTTCGAGCCTCAATGTTCTTCAAAAGGACTTGATAAAACGGTAAATATGTTTGATTCTCTGACTCCATCCAATTGTCTAAGTCCTTTTTAAATTTTGATTCCGCTACATCCAAATTTGGTTTTGATTCTAGCTTTGTCACTTCATCAATAATGGTAAACCAATCAATTAATTCACTAGTGGATACTTTTTTTTCTGCAATAGAGATTGTTCGTTCTAAGGTTTTACGAATTGCCATAAAATCAGTAATTGCTTTTTGAACATACTCTGGTGGCGTTTCTGCAAAATGACTATTAAGGATATTGCTTAACAAAGTTTCATCAGGGAATTTGATATAATGAAATATACATCTTCTCAAAAAGGCAGGAGGTAATTCTTTCTCTCCATTACTAGTAATAAATATAAGTGGCTTAGTGGTAGGTGAAGGTATCCTTTCTCCTGTTTCTTCAATAACAAATTCAAATTTATCCAATTCATTTAGTAAATCATTAGGGAAATCTAAATCCGCTTTATCAATTTCATCAATTAGAATAATGGCAGGTTTACCTTTTTTAGATGCTTTAAATGCCTTACCCATTTCACCACTCTTTATATAACTACCTTCAGCATCTAATTTTAGATTATCAATATCAGCATTGATATTTTTCACTTGAGCATCACTCAACCTTTTTAAAGCGTCATATCGATATAAACCATCTTTAGCATTAGTGGTAGATTTAATATTCCACTCAAAGTAATAATCTTGGTAATTATCTCCATATAAGTCGTAAGCTACCGCCTCCGCTAACTTTGTTTTGCCACACCCAGGTTCCCCCATCAATAAAAGTGGACGCTTTTTTAGCAACATCATTAGATTTACTGCATCTTTTAAGGTTTCGCTTGGTATGTAAGGGGCTATCCGTTTTCCACTGATAAATTGTTCTTTCTGAAGGCTATTACCTTGATATTTGTTATTTATATGCATAATTATTGACTAAATCTTTTAGTTTAATTTTGATTAAAGGAATGTCACTACAAATTTTATCTAATAACTTCTCTATTGTATTACATGGAGGTATATAATTAGAAAAATCTTCTTTACAGGAAATTTTTGTGGCAACTTCTTTGCAATCTTTTTTATATTTTACAAATACATTTTTATTGTCTCTAATTGGTTCATATCTATCAAAAGCAACCCATGTTTTAACATCATCAAAATTGAAACTAGCTTTATCTAACTTAAATGGTGTCCCTAATACTACGCTTTCCTCAATATCTGTAACATGGTAATCTCTATCATCTAAATCCTCTACTTCATTATCAATAATCAATAGTCCGTGCAAAATTTTGAGTAAAACTTGACAAAAATAAAAAAAGCCGTG
>CAZXYA010000455.1:0-7602 GCA_964644655.1 uncultured Saprospiraceae bacterium
GTTTTATCTCTTTTCTCTCAATGAAATGGTCTCTATTCTCTAATCTACTGAACAGTTGCATTTTACTTATTATTTATTACCTAAATATGTAGTGTACTACAAAAGTAAGGTTTAAGGTACTGAATTTTATTGGAAAGTTTAAGAAGAATGAGTATAGAGTTTTTGAGAGACAATATATTAAGAAAATATTGGTATATTGTAGGCTTTATTATTTTATACTTAAACTAAAAAACTGATGAAACAAATTATTGTATTTTTTGGCCTTGTTTTTTTACCTTTTTTGGGATTTGGGCAGTTTGGAGAAGAACAAATAGTTACCGTTTGTGAAATTTGTACGCCTATTGACGTGATAAGCGAAGACCTAGATGGAGACGGTGATTTAGATGTTATAACTGCCGCTGAATTTGATGGAAAAATAGCTTGGTTTGAAAATCTAGGAAATGGAAATTTTTCTGTTGATTTTCAAGTAATTGGTGCAGCAAATGTTATATCGCAAATTGAAGGAAGTGATATAGATAATGATGGTGATATTGATATTATATCTGCTTCTATAAGGAGTAAAACATTATTTTGGTTTGAGAATGATGGTTTAGGAAATTTTTCAGACAAAATTATTATTGCAAGAGAGAACTATTCTTTGGAATATTTTTCAATTGATGATATTGATAAGGATGGAAACGATGATATTACCGTTGCTTCAAGGGGGGGCAAAATTGCTTGGTATGCGAATCAAGGAAACGGTATATTCTCTAATAAAAATCCTATTATTTCCGACCCACTTTCTACTAATACTACCAATACTATTAAAAGTGGAGATATAGATAATGATGGAAATATAGATATAGTGATTAGTTATTTTCAAGATAGATTGATATGGATAAAGAATGAAGGGAATGGTGATTTTTCGACTATAATGGAAATTGAAAACGAATTTGAAGAAGAATTAATTTTTTCAATTGAAGATTTAGATGATGATGGCTTATTGGATATTATTGGATTAGCCACAGGTGGAGATAGTTTTTTTTGGTATAAAAATAATGGAGACGGTAATTTCTCAGCTGCTCAAACAATTGCTTCGGATTACAGTCGACCACGTGCAATTATTTCAGCAGATTTAGATGCTGATGGGGACAAAGACATTATTGCTTCCTCTAGTAATGAAGATAATTTACTAATCTGGTTTGAAAATGATGGAAACGAGAATTTTTCTACTCAAAAGGTTTTGCATGAAAGAGCTATAGTTGCTACCTCTATTATTAGCTCAGATTTAGATAATGATGGAATGCTAGATATACTATCCGTCTTTTCAGGGAAAAGTGAAATTGCTTGGTTTAGGAATGAGGGAAATAGTGATTTTTCAACAATTAATACGATTTTTAATAGACCAAGTGGTACGATTTCAATCGAAAATGCTGATTTTGATTTAGATGGTATTCAGGACGTTCTAACCACTTTTTATAAGGATGATGAAATTATTTGGTATAAAATAGACGAAGAAGGGCAATTTTCTGAGCCTAATATAATTTCAAATTCATTTATTGATCCTTTGTGGGTTTTTCCTGCAGATTTAGACGGAGATAATGATGACGATGTATTGGCAGCATCCTATAGTACAAATGAAATTGTTTGGTTTGAGAATATGGGGGCTAGTGAATTTTCTTCTCAAAATCTATTGGTTAGCACATTTGATGGTATTGTTGACCTAGTCGCTGTTGATTTAGATAATGACGGTGATCTTGATATTGTTTTTAATAATTTTAGTTTTGGAATATTTTGGTTGGAAAATGATGGAAATGCAAATTTTGGAAATGCTGAAATAATTTCCTTCAATGTTTTGGACGGTCATAATTTTGAAATAGTAGACTTAGATGGAGATGGAGATATGGATATAATTTCGTCATCTCCCTCTAGATTAGTTTGGTTTGAAAATGAAGGGGAGGGTAATTTTTCTAATGAACAATTGATTGATACTCCAAACAGCTTTTCCCTTAAGACTAAGGGAGCAGATTTAGATGGAGATGGGGATATGGATATTCTGCACTCTTCTATTAATGATGGTACTCTTTTTTGGCATGAAAATGATGGAAATGGTAATTTTAGTAATGCCAATTTGATTTCAGACTTAGTCCGATTAATTATAGATTTTACCACAGGTGATATTGACAATGATGGAGATTTAGATATAATTGTTTCGGCTAATGAGGAGGGAAAGATAGCTTGGTTTGAAAACTATGGAGGCGGCAATTTTTCTAGTCAAATTGTTATTGCTTCAAATTATGGTTTCCAAGGGGCAGTTCATTTGATGGATTTAGATAGAGATAATGACTTGGATTTACTAGTTAGCTCATTTGAAGAGGATAAAATAGCTTGGTTTGAAAATCTATTTGAATTACCCCAAATATCAGGGAATGTTTTTTGGGACGATAATAGTAATAAAATTAGAGATGAAAATGAGCTTGGTTTAAATAATTTGCAGGTGATGATTGAACCCAGTAATATCCTTTCAAATTATTCGGATTTAAACGGAAATTTTCATTTTTTTGTTGAGCGAGATACAACCTATCAAATTTCTGTAAAGGTTGATTCGTGTTGGGCAATGACTACTGATAGTTCTGTCTTTTCAATAACATTGTCGGATGAAAATATTACCAATGTGAACTTTGGTTATAACTTAGCGAATGATGCTGAAAAAGCAGAAGTTTCAATTATTTCAGCTCCTACTCGCTGTGGGTTTGAAGTAGCCACTTGGCTTTCAATCGAAAATGTAGGTTGCCAAACTATATTTGGATCATATGCGATTGTCTTAGATAGTCTTACTGAATTTGTTCGTAGCGAAGTACCACCTGTAGCAATAAGTGGAGATACCCTATTTTGGAATTATGAACCTTTAATCTCTAGAGATGTTGAGAAGATTTTTCTTGTTTTACAAATGCCTGGGCCAGAATTTATAGGCGAGATAATTACCCTAAAAACCCTATCCTACATCGAAAATGACCAAGGCGAATTAGAATTATCCTCCACCTACGATTATAAATCAGAAATCCGCTGCGCCTACGACCCTAATGACAAGCTAGTTCACCCCAACCGTAGTTTTGGCTTTGACCAAAACTATACGCTATTTGAGGAGACAATGGAATACACCGTCCGCTTCCAAAATACAGGAAATGATACGGCATTTAATGTAGTGATTCGAGATAATTTAGATGGAAATTTGGATTGGACGACCTTTAAACCAATAATCGGTAGTCACCCTTTTGAAACACTATTACATAAAGATGGATTGGTAGAATTTTCTTTTAAAAATATTTTGCTGCCAGATAGTACAACCAATGAGCCATTAAGTCATGGTTTTATTACTTATACGATTGCACCTAAAGCAGGACTAGCAGAAAATACGTTGATTGAAAATACAGCTAGTATCTTTTTTGATTTTAATCCACCGATTGTCACCAATACTATTCAAAGTGTGATGGTCTCTGAATTGCCTAGAACGACTTCGGTAAAAGAATTGGCAGAAGAAGGAATTATTAAAGTATATCCAAATCCATTTACGGACTATTTGATTTTTGAATATCCTGATTTACCTATTCATAAACCACCAATGCTTCGATTATTTGATGTAACTGGTAAATTGGTGAAGCAAGCGATTATGGAACAACCGAGTTTTCAATTGAGGCTGCCCCAAATGAATAATGGCTTATATTTTTATCAGTTGATGGAAATTAATGGACAGATTATAGGAATCGGGAAAGTAATAAAGAATAATACAGAATAAGCTAACAAACAAGGCGGTTGTAGGAAACAACCGCCTTGTAATACTATTCCTTATATTGATAGTTTAACCGATGTAAATGACCTTGATAAAACATTATAGATAATCTAAACCAAAATAATCTTGGGAGTATATTTATTACCAATAATTGTAAAAAAAGTAAATGATAAAGTAAAGAGGGTCAATAAAGAAGGGACGCCTCAATCAGCCCCAATATATGCGCTTCAGGAATTGATATTTAATGAAGAGTTAATAAGAAGCCTTAGAAAAATTGCCCATAAAAAACTCGATTTGTCTTTTTTTATTAAATCTAATGCAGCTGCTTATGGTGATTCTGTAAATGTAAACACTTCATTTCATCCAGAGGCAGTTCTTGAATGTATTGATATTATTAGACATGCTTTTCAAGAAAGAGAAAATGGTTTTATAGGTTCAATAATCTATAAAGGAGTTTATGACGAAAAAGGTGAAAGATTGACAGAAGCATTCGTAGAAATTGATGAAGGTAAACCTGATAATAAGAAAATTGATCGATGGGGGCAGATAAAGGCATGGGGATTTAAAGCAAGTTTTCAATGGTGTGATGGAGGAAAAAGAGGACGGTTAAATTTGGCGAAAAAGAAACATGTTTTATATGATGTTTTATATGACTTATCAGATGATGTACGAAAGAGGATAAAGGGAGATCAACTAAATTATGAAGTCAAGAAAACGAGGTTTTATGATACTATTGAACCAGAATTGAAGCATATTGAAATGCTTGCAAAATATGCGAAGAAAAATGGGTGCGAACTACAAATAGTTTATGGATAAGATGAAGCTTATCAGTAGGGTTCGGAAGTTTACACTTCTTCATGCTTCGTGCGGAAAAAGGGGCTTTTTAAAAAATATAAAATGAGCATGATATAAATCCTTCATTATTAACAAAAAAACATGAAGAAACAGTTTTTTAGAAATTATTTTACACTACTATTCTTTACCATTCCAATTACGCTACTAGGCCAAAATACAGTTTTTAATATTGGTCATTTTGGAGGAGTCGAAGATATTGATATAGACCCAAGTGGACAATATTTGGTTTCAATAGGTCGAGCAGGGAAAGTTAAATTATGGGAAGCTGAAAATTATAGATTGATTAGAGATTTGAACCAACATACTCTTTATGGTAGTGAAGTGAAATTTTCACCAAATGGAGCATTTATTTATTCTTTTGGTGGAGATGCAATTATTCATAAGTATAGTGTTGAAGGAGGTGCAATATTAAAAAGTAAAAAATTTAAGCATGGCTATGGTACTTCATTCGATGTCTCTCCCAATGGGAAATACGTAGTCACTAATGCTTCAAATAAACATGATATCTCCATTATTGATTCAAAATCTTTTGAGTTAATTAAAAGTATCAATGGGGAAGTACCATTTATTTACGATTTATCCTTTAGTGCCGATGGTAAAAAATTAGCCTGTATAGGTAATAATCGGCGAGTTTATATTTATGATACTCAAAATTGGGAATTAATTTTTACATCGAAGGAGTATGAGAATACAATTGAGTTGGTAGATTTTCATCCAGATAATATTCATCTGGCAATTAATGTATATGAAAAAAAAATAATCATTGTAAATACACAATCTAAAGAAGAAATATTTGAATTAAAATGGCCTAAAAAAGAAGGTAATGTTTCCTATCAACCAGTAGAACCAATAAATGAAGAAGTGTTTACCTATCCAGACAGAATCCTTTTTTCAGAAGACGGAAAATTATTATATGGATATAGATTTCATGAGATTTTTGTCTATGATTTCTCCGAATTGAAACCTATTGAAAAATTGAAAGTTACGGAGGGGACGGCAAAAAAACTAGTGATAAATGATATTTTGAATTTAGACGCTCTTCGAAATAGGATATATGTCGGCGGTTATTCAAGTAAAGGCTATTATGACCTTAATGATAAAATGTTCGTTAGTTTAGAAAGTAATCCGTTACCCATTTCAGCTATTTTTTTTGATAAAAATGATTTATCTTTTACCATGTATAATGAAGGCAAAACAATAAAAAAAATTGATATAAAAAATGGAAAGCCATTAGGTAACCAAATATTTTCGAAATCTAATTCCTCTTACAACAATTTAGTTTTTTCAAAAAATAGACAATTTATCTTTGCCTCAAAATCAAACGGTCTAGGGCATAATCGGGTGATTAAGGATCTAAAAAAAGAAGCATATATTGTTTTTCCAAACAGTAAAATGGTTTCAATGCTTCAAGACAAAGGAGGGTTTTCGAATAATTCTCAATACTTTGCATTTGCCTCTAGAGCAGGTGTTCGATTTAAGAAATTAGACTCAAATGAAAAGTTTGGACTAATTCCAAGTAAGTCCACTAAGTATTGGGCATTTGGTAAAGAAGGACAAAGTATTTTTCTTTCTTCCCATAATGATTCTATTATTCGTGAGTATGATTTAGAAACTCAAAATCTAATATGGGAATGGAATACGGAAGGGACTATTAAATCAATTGAGGCTAGTCCAGATGAAAACTATATTGCTATTATTTCTGATGTGAAAGCAAGTGGATTTTTACAAACTAGAATAATTTTGGTAAACTCAAATGATAAAAAGGTAAAGAAAGAATGGGATGTTGAGGGCGGAAATAATTTATTGTGGCTGACCGATTCTACATTCATTAATTTTGGAACTTTAGCTAAAGCACAACTTTTTAATATTAAAAAGGAGAGGCAAATTGAAATTGGTAATTACTTTTCTGCATTTAAAAAAAGAAATTATGCTATTGATCCAGCTGGAAACCATTTTGCCTTAATCAATGCAAACCAAAAGCTAGTAGTGTATGATTTGAAAGTAGAAAAAAAATTAAATTTTGATACGATCAAGGGAATTCATTTTCCTAGTTCAATAGCATTTAGCAATGATGGACAGTTCCTTTTAATTATCGACTCCCATATCAAAGCTATTTTGTTTAATCTACAGGCAAAAAAGATTATGGCTAGTTATATCTTTTATAAAGAGGAAAATGACCTGATATTTTTTGCACAAAATGAAAGCAATCAAATAAGCACAAACTACAAAAACAATCCAAAGGATTTGATTTATAAAATGAAAAATAATAAAATATACCCAATTTTAGATAAAAAATTAAAGACTAGAAATATACTTAAATAGAGATATTAATATCACCCCCCCATAAAAGACTTCAAAACCCTAGTAAACCTTAACTTATCACCATTTAAATGGCTCGCACCATCCACATAAAGCGTAACGCCAGAAATATAGGCTGCCATATCACTTGCCATAAAACAAACCGCATTCGCCACATCGGTAACCGTACCATATCGTTGTAAGGGTACTTCTTTTTTGCTTGCTTCAAAAGAGGCTTGTATTTTAGGGTGATAAGTTTTTAAACCAGAAGATTCAATCGTACCAGGTGCAATGGCATTGATGCGAATATTATAATCAGACCATTCCAAAGCTAAAGTTTTAGTCATATTTTCCACCCCAGCCCTAGCAGCACCTGTATGAATCATTCCAGGGAAACCTCGATGAATATCGGCAATGATATTAATAATACTCCCAGATTTTTGGGGGATAAAAAAGGCATTCCCCATTTCTCTAGTCACATAGAAGGTACCATTCAAATTATTATTAATCACCGCATTCCAGCCCTTATCGTTTAGCATTCTGGCTAGGGTAGGGAACTGTCCACCTGCATTATTTACTAAAATGTCTAAGCGACCAAATTTTTCTTTGATGCGAGCAGCAACTGCTTGGATTTGCTCTGTTTGTCGAATATCACAGGGCATATATTCACAGACGCCAAA
>CAZXYA010000456.1:0-7598 GCA_964644655.1 uncultured Saprospiraceae bacterium
TTTTATTGATATCATTTTATCAAGATTAGCCTAATTTAATTTTTAAACATACTCTAACACCAATTATTATCATTAAGTCTACTTCAAATTATCTATTCTCTAAACATTTTGTAAGTAAATCAGAAAAATATTTTGAGATAGGTGGTTATTCTCCACATCCTTCTTTCAACTTAAAATTTTTTATTTCTCATTTTTTGACGAAAAATTTTAAACCATTAAAGAAACTTCCCTACTCCTTTATTGTTTTTTTTTTGATAAAAAGAATAAAACTCTTTTTGTTCTTAGAGACCTTATTGGAGGGATTCCTCTGTATTATACTGCTCAAAATGGCTATCTATACTTATCTATTGATATTGATGATATAATAAAAGTACCTACGATTTCTAAAACGCCTGATCCACTTTGGTGCCATGATTATTGTTTGAATATTGTAGGCTTTTCTAATAACAAAACCTATACCTTCTATAAAGAAATTAAAAGACTACCTCCTGGACATTTGCTATACTTTTGTGCAAAAAAGGTAATCCATTCGCCAGTAATTAGTATTGATATAAAAGAATCACCGCATCCATTAACATATAACGAGTATTTATTGGGATTTCGAGAAATATTTGAAAAAAATTTAAAAATATTAACTAAAGCTCATAATAATATAGGAATAGAATTAAGTGGAGGATTGGATAGCACTACTAATTTATCCGTTTTAAAGAAACAAAATTCCACAGGATTCAAAAAAATTTTTACTTATTCTCACAGCCAAAGTTCAGCCCCCTCTTTTTTAAAGCGTAAAGATGAACGATCATTTATTGAAGCAACTCTTCAGTTATTAAATGTAAAACAGCATCGTTACGTCACAAGATTTAACTTAGGAGTGATTGAACTTTATGAACAAGCATTTGAAAAAGGAAATGGAACTTCAGCTTACAGCTTTCCTGTTTATAGCCAAGATTTTTACAAATTCGCACAAAAAGATGGTGTTAATTTGATTCTTTCAGGATGGGGAGGAGACCAAGCAGTAAGCCATCGACAACTAAGAAATATTAAATCCATTTATCAAATTCCGATAGTAAAACAACTCTATAAAAAATACCAGCGACATCAAATTGCTAAAGTTAGAACCAATAGAATAGCCAAATTTTTACAATTCCCATTGGAGGAAATTATTCCAGAGCTAAATGGTCTGATACCAGGCATCGAAAATATCAACTCAAAAGAAAGAGTAACGAAAATTATCAACGAAAACCAACAATTTAGAAGTCAAAAAAGCCAATTACTTCGTAATGTTAGTAATAATTTTCTAATTGGAAGATTAGAGGCTACCTTCCACTTAGCCCAAAAATATAAAGTCTATTATGCTTATCCAATGCTTTCTCCTGAATTAATTGAATTTGTTATCAATCTACCTTCTAAAGTTTTGTTTCATCCTAATAAGCCCAGAAAGTTTTTCAAGGATGCAATCGCGCATTGGCTTCCATCAGAAATCGTTAATAGAAATAAAGAACAATTATACATGTATGGTTGGTTAATGGATAGTTATAAAAATGATTTTATTCAAGGTAATACTTATAAAATAGCAAATCCTACTAAAGAGCAGTTATTCTATACCATTGTTCATAAAAACTGGGATAAAAAGCTTATAAACAATTTATTTAAAAATATTATAATTAGCTGAAGACCAGTTAAAAAAATGATTTAGAAGAAACAGGTTTACTATAGTTTGGTATTGAGTCCCTCTAATTTTGGTAGTTTTTGCCTGCTCTAAAATTTGCCCTACTCTTTCTTCATTTACTAAATCCAAAAATATTGGGTGTTTAGCTTGTTTCTTAAAATCAGAAATCAAAAATGGAAGGCTTAATCTTTTGCGTACAGGTAAATCTATAGGCCAAGAAAACTTTTTTTTTGCATGAATAATATCTGAAGGCACACTATTATGTATTAACAATCTCTCAAATAAAGGCGTACGATTTTGGGTTCCTGCGAATTGTTTTATCGGTATTTTTAAGGCTAAATCAATTAGTCTTCTATCTTTAAAAGGAGTAAAAGGAGAGACATTGTGTCTTCGTTCAATTATAGTTAAGGATTTAGGACTACCTAAGCATTGTTTTTTGAAATAGCTTAATAAATCATTTTGGCGAAATAAAAAAGGATATGCTCCTTCAATCCTTTGACGCTCCCATCTATCTTGTCTATTAAGTAACGATGGCTTAATTATACTTGGGTCCAATGACCTCTTAGAAAAATTATTTTTATAAATCGATAACCTCTTTACAATAGCTTTAGGAGCCAAATCTAAACATAATTCCTTGAATCTTCTTTTCTTATTGGTAACATACTTAAATTCATCAAATAAAGTTTGCCACCTTAATGACAAGGCTAAATTTCTATAGTATTCATTCCCACCCCAAATAAAAGGGTTAAAAAATTTATCTCCCGACACATAATACTGTCCTGCTTGAGTCGTAGCGGGATATAACACATTATGATCTGATCCTGTAGGGTTAGCATAAGGACCATCATTTTCCCAAAATTTTTGATAGGTCTGCTCTAAAGTAGGTATACCAAAATTTTCTTCCGTTACCTGAATTAATTGGAAATTAAATTGTTTTTTTAGTCTAGCTAATACGTCATCATTTTTTAGCTGTGAGGCATATTTACCAGATGCTTTGTAGTTAATTCCAATCAACTCTTTATCAGGAAAAGCTTTAGCATACATTGCCACTAATGCTGCGCTCTTTGGATTACCATCTATCCAAAAACTGACTTTATCCGTATGTTCCCAATGTTCCCTTAAGATTTTAGTTGTAGTTTCTTCTATTAATGAAAGATAATCATCTGTCGTTTTGTAATAAATTTGCTGTTGAGGTTGGGGAAGCCAATATTTGTTAATTTCAATATTATTTTTATGGACTATTAAAGTAGAAGCTGGCGGTAACTTTTTTATAGATTTGATAAAGGTATGGGTCTCATTAGGTGTCTTTTCTAGGTAATTAATAAAGTACCTTCGATTATAGTGAAGAGGATATTGAATGTCCTCAATAATTGTCTTGGGTTCTGAAGCAAATCGAAATATTCCATCTTCAAAGGAGTAACAAAATGGTCGCTTCCCCATTGGGTCACGAGCACAGAACAATACCTCCTTTTTTTTATCCCAAATGGTAAAAGCAAATAATCCTTCTAGATAATCTACACAATTTTTTCCCCATTTTTTATAGCTATGGAGTATTAATTCATTATCAGAGGTAGCGTTTCCTACCATTAATTGAGTACATAGGGCTTGTCTGTTGACAATTAAAGCATCAGCAATAACAAAAAATTGAAGGTCTTCATAGAATCGAATACGTTCTAGAGGTTGAAGTCCAATTTGAGCACCATAAAACCAATTATTTATTTGACAAGATTGTCTAATAACTTTTTCGTTACCCAAAAGAATCATCATTTTATGAATCCGATTTGGACTAATAGACGCTTTATTAAAGTCAATAATTCCGCAAATACCTCCTAACATCTAAAAAAAATTATATACTAATTTAGCCTTACTAGTATGGTGAGTAATGACTACCTCCTGTTTGGCAAGTCGTAATAAATGATAGTGAAAATAGATAGTAGTCCGTTTTTCAAAGTCAAGCACTACAACAAAATCATAAATTTTATTTATTTTGTTAAACTCCAATGTATACTCAACCTCTAACTGCTTATTTTTTAGCAAGTTAGCAAAATTAGAATATTTACTTAATAATTTATTTTTAGGGTTTCCAATAAAAAGAATAGATATATTTTGAGAAGGCCAAGTATCAAACTTAGTTAATAATTTATTTTCAATTTCTTTAATATGAGTACTATAAGATAAAGTAGAAAAAAGCGGACAGTCTACAAATTTAAACAATCGAGGTGCGCTTTTCTTTAAAGCCGGAATAGTATTTTGTTTTAATTCGGGTGAGTTAACCTTATCGACTCCGATTATATATACAGCTTTATTTCCCCTAGAAATATTGGGATAAAGCGTTTCACAAAGAAAAGTTGTAATTCTTCTTAGAAATGGATGATTCCAAATAGGGTTTAAAAAAGGTAGTTTTTTCATTAACCTTCCATAATAATCACTGAAAGGGCTATGGTAGTAACAGATTTTTAGTTCTTTGAAGTGTGGTCTTAATTCTTTTTTCAATACCTCAATAGGTGTAGAAGTTGGAAATTGAATAAAAAACGTTCCACTTTCTTTTACGTAGTTAACCATTCTTCTAATAACTTCAATCCGTTTATTAGGAGGAATAAAAGTTAAAACATAAGTACAAACGACTAAATCAGCACAATTATAATAAATTGGTAAATTTCCAATATTTGCTAAAATCGCAAAAGATTGGTCATCGGGATATTTTTGAATCCCTTCATTTAATTTATTTTGGCTTATGTCTAATCCTATGTACCATTCAGTATGAAATAATTCCCTATTATAAAAAGTAGAGGTACCGATATCTAACACTCGATGGTAATTTCTTCTATTGCCAATTATTTTCAATCTATTCCAAAGGAAGTTCGCAAATGGAAAAGGAGAAACAAAGGTTTTCTTCATTAAAAAATGGGATTGTCGTTTTCATCTAAATAGTCATTGGCTTTCATTACCTGTCGATGGCAGTCAATTAGTGCTTTAACCTGCATTTCTGATAAATTATCTCTCCAAGATCCCGTTTCCCCTTTTCTAAAAAATCGTTTTGCGCTACGGTGTCTTTCTTTAAATCCATTTTCTTTTTCTTGATTTTGCAAATTAGAAAAATCACTAAATTCAATAGCTTGAGTAATTTCCTTTCGAGTATAATCTAAATTTAGAAATTCAACTATTTTAGAAAAAGTCTCAAAAGGTTTATGTTTCATATCCTCATACCTTATTAATTGCAGTTTGTTTTTTGGAAAACGAGTCCAGCTATTAACATGGTTTGACCACGAACCTAAATATTGATGTAATTGTTCGTTTTGCTTTTTTTTGGTTTTAGCCAACATCATATTGGTATCAGCCATTTGTTTAACCGTAATGTCATATTGATCTTTACCAGAATAATGCGCAAAGGAAACGCAAACATCCAATGGGTTTCTAATCAAATAAATAACTTTATAGGTAGCGGCGACAGGTATTATAAACTGATCAGGAGGAACAATTGTCAAGGCATCGTGTGTTTTTATAATAGTTTTTTCTTCTAGAGAATCTGCCCGAGCCAAATGTACTTTAGGGAGATAAAAATCAATTTCTTTATAAGTTAAATCACTCGAGTCGATACCTATTAATTCATCAAAAAAAATGCGTGCAGAAGAAATTGGCCCAGTTTTATTTAATGTATTTATATTAACAGGCTCATCTAGGTCGGATAACAAATTATTCAAGAAGATTCTCAACCAAGTATTTCCAGATTTAGGATAAGAAGCTAGCCAAATAATATTTTCTTCTTGTCTAGGCATGGACAGGTAAAGTTGAGTTCTCTAGATCTGTCGTAATCGTATTAACAACTGCATCTAGACTAAAAGATTTAGGACGAACAATTCTTTTAATAGGGATTTGACTCCCTAGTTTCATACTCTGCTGAAAGTGTTTAGTTTGAAAACCTAAATCTCTAATCAGGTACTTTCGATAGGTCATATTTTTTATCAGCAAAAATTTATTCGAATCTTCTACTTTCAACAAGTTAACTTCAGCTTTATTATGTGGTTGCAGAATATAAATGGCTTTTATCTCCGTAGGCTCTTGAATAAAATCATCTTGAATAGTTACTCTACGTTTCAGGATTCCCTGTCGAGTATAAGGTAAATTTTCGTAATCAATATTCATTTTCTCTAATGCCTCCTCCCAAAGTTTAGATTGCGGGTATCCAGGAATAGCATGAGGTTTATTATTAATAAATTGAATAGGACAGACATCATCCGTCAACATTTTAAATCCTTTTAATCTAAAAGCATTTGCTGTTGTAGATTTACCTGCTCCTGAAATACCTGTAAAAAGAACCGCTTTACCGTCATGTACAATTGCACTTGCATGTAAAGGCAGTATTTTTCGCTGGTGAAGAATAGCCCCTAAACAAGATCCCAATAAAAAAAGTCGAATATTACTATCATTCCTAATTTTTTCAGGTTCAATTATAATTTGATTACCATCCTTTACATAAAATTTGGCAATATCTTTAAGGTCCAATAAAAATTCATTAACTGCTACTTCATAAGTTACTCCTTTTAAGGTAGCATTAGAAAGCGATACAGGTGTTTGTCCTATAGAGATAATCAAATCAGGAGATTTTAATCTATTGGAAGGTAATAGTTCTGGCAGTTCAATTTCCGATTCAATCTCTAATCCAAAGGTTAAGTATTTATACAGCATAAATGTTATTTCATTAATGAAAAGATTGTACTAAAACATACTCGTGTGCTATCTCACCTCCAATAATAAACTGATTATCAGATTCTATCCAAGCGTGTGCTTCCATTTTGTTAAACTCATTTGTTTTAACCCCCATCATCAAAATAGAAGGAATATTTTTTTGATTTAACATTTTTTTAACCGTTAATGCCTTGTCATAACATTTACTATTAAAAGGAACAAATTTGGCTAATTTATTGGTATAATGGGCAGTTTTTTTAGCAAATCGCCAATCTTCAATTTCCATTTTAGCGCCTATTAAATCTCCTCTATTTATCCATTTAACAATCTTTTGGAGCGATCTAAAAACAATAAATAATTTAGATAAATACAGAAAAAAATATATTTTAAACAACAAATAATAATCTGCTGAAGGTAATCTAAATAGTTTACATACAAAACTCATGTTTATTCCTTTATTAGAATCAAATTATCTTCTTTTAATTTATCTATAAAGGACATTACATCTTTTTCACACTCTGCTAAAGACACTTCATACTCTCCCACTAGTTGCGCCAATACTTTTTCTATTGAAATAGGTTCTTTGATGATTTCCCAGATTCGGCTACCAATGGCATCCACTTTAAAATATTTTCCACTTTCTATGGTTAATAGAACAATCTCATCACCAATTTTAGAATATAATAATTCAGGGTCTAATTGTATTTTTGTTTCTAAATTCATACTCATATTAAAATAACTGCTTCAAATTAATAAATGTACTTAACCACCTTTCATTATTTGTTTGGAAATCTAATAACAATTGATTAAGAGGAATAGGAATGTATTTCCAGTAAGTGGTTTGAAATTTAATAATAATTGAGAGAAGAATTTTCTCACTTATTTAGTCCTATATCATTGAGGAAGACAAGTGTAGCAAATTTAACGAGAGGTAGCAGAAAAAGTTTTAGCTGTCTTAATTTTTCTTTAAATAATTCTTTGGTATTGGGCCTTATTGACGGCATACGGTTGACAGTAAAAATCTTAAATATTAGGCAGCCTCTGGCTGCTTTTAATTCAAGGCTGCCAGAGGCAGCTTAATAGCGGAACGAGGCTAGAGCCTCGCACCAACACATAGCCTTACATTTGATACACTGCCATACTTTTCAACCAAAAAGCACCAATGCCTTAATTATGATAATCGGGTAATCCGATATTTTAAGAACAAAAGCTCGATAAATTAAGACAACGAACAGTCATTTGC
>CAZXYA010000457.1:0-7597 GCA_964644655.1 uncultured Saprospiraceae bacterium
AAGATATAAACATCTTTACCGTAGGGAAATATGTACTTTAAAGGATGCTTACAAAACACTAAGATAATGTTATTTCTAATATCAATGAAAACAATTTCGATGAATATTTATAATTTGGCATAAGAAAAGTTCTCAAAAGAAATTAAACGGCATCGAAAAAGTAGGTTCTACAAAAAATTCTATGCTTTTATGCTGTTAAAGCCTTTTTTTATTAGATTTATGTTTTTTGATGAATTCTGTACAAATAACATGAAAAAATCACTTCTATACTTACCATTAGTAGCTGTAGCTTTCTTATTACAAAGTTGCGCATCCGAAACTACTCAAAATAAAACAACGACCAAGCCCAATATCATCTACATATTAGCCGATGACCTTGGCTACGGAGAATTGGGCAGTTATGGGCAGGCATTAATCGAAACGCCTAATTTGGATGCTTTGGCCAAATCAGGCATGCGGTTTACTCAGCATTATACAGGTGCGCCTGTTTGTGCACCAGCTCGCTGTGTGCTGTTAACAGGTCAACATACAGGGCATGCGCATGTGCGAGGGAATGATGAATGGAAAGCTAGGGGGGATGTTTGGAGTTATCAAGCTATGTTTGAGAACCCTTTTTTGGAAGGACAACGACCTTTACCCGATAGCATTGTAACGGTAGCAGAGATATTACAAGAGGCAGGCTATAAAACGGGAAGTGTGGGCAAATGGGGTTTGGGTGCTCCCACCACCGAAGGCGTTCCGAATAAACAAGGTTTTGATTTTTTTTATGGTTATAATTGTCAGCGACAAGCGCATACGTATTATCCAATGCACCTTTGGCGAAATGAAGAACGTCATATTTTGGATAATAAAATGGTAGCGCCAAGGGCTAATTTGGCAGAAGATGCAGATCCAAATGATTCAACCAGTTATGCGGATTTTCGATTGAAGGAGTATGCACCTACCCTCATGCATGAAGAAGCTTTAGGTTTTATGGAAGCCAATAAAGACCAACCCTTTTTCTTATACTACGCCTCCCCTATTCCGCATTTACCGTTGCAAGCGCCTAAACGTTGGGTCGAATATTATCGAAAAAAACTGGGCGAAGAAGCACCTTATACGGATAAATCTTATTTCCCTAATCAATATCCTAGAGCAGCTTATGCAGGCATGATTTCCTATTTGGATGAACAAGTCGGTGATTTGATGAAAAAATTAAAGGACATGGGCGTTTATGAAAATACACTAATAATTTTTTCTAGTGATAATGGCCCAACTTATACAGGTGGTGCGGATACGCCCTTTTTTGATAGTGCAAAGCCTTTTAAAACGGAGTACGGTTGGGGCAAAGGATTTACGCATGAGGGAGGCATTCGAGTTCCAATGATAGCGAGTTGGCCAAATCAAATTCCAGCAGGCAGTCAATCTAACCATATTTCTGCTTTTTATGATGTTTTGCCTACGCTTTGTGAAGTCGCTGGGCAAGCTATTCCTGCTACTACAGACGGGATTAGTTTCTTGCCAACGCTATTGCAAAAAGATCAAAAAGCACACGATTATTTATACTGGGAATTTCCTGCTTATAAAGGACAACAAGCGGTTCGGATGGGAAAGTGGAAAGCGATTCGGGCTAATATTTTTGAGGGGAATATGCAGTTGCAACTGTTTGATTTGGAAACTGATCCACGAGAGCAAAATGATGTGGCTGCGGGAAATCCTGATGTTGTGGTAAAAATGGAAGCGATTATGAAAGAAGCGCATATTCCCGCTACTATTGAGCGGTTTCAGATTGCGGAGTTAGGGGATTAATCTGATAAGAGGCGTTTAAAATCTTTGCGATAAGCGGATGGGCTTTTACCTGTTACCAATCGAAAAGATCGACTAAAATGAGAAAAATTATTGAAGCCACAAATAAAGCTAATCTCGGTAATGCTGTTCGTTTCTTCGACTAGCAATTTACACGCATGAATGATTCTAAATTCGTTGGGGTATATTTTTTGCCCAACGGATAATCATCATTTTTTCATCTGACGATCTAATGAACGTATCAGTTACATTGCTGATTTCGTATCTGACACCTTTGGAGGTATCAGATACGTAAATCATTAGTTATTGACTTTCAATAATTAACCATAAACGTATCAGATACTTGGAAAGTATCAGATACGTATTAGAGCATTCTATTAAAATTCAAAGTTTTAGAGATTTACTAAATGTTGAAAATTTAGCAAATCAGCCTATAAACGCAAAAAGGGCTTGCAAAAAGCAAGCCCCCTTAAACAACCAATTTTAGGAACATCTGTTCTTTTCGGTTTGTCGGTTATCCGTTGTCAGTTATCGGTTGTCGAACTAACAGACAACTGACAACCGATAACTCCCCTACCGCTGTATATTTATAAACCCTGAATGCTGTCCACCTTTTCCGTCAGATAGGACGTAGAAGTAAGTACCATTTGGTAAGATTTCTCCGTTGACTTCGCCGCCCCAACTGTTGTCATAGTTGGTTTTTTCGTAAAGTAATTTACCAAATCGGTTGAAGATCTGTAATTTATTGTCTGGATAGGCTTCTAAACCTTCTACTTTGAAGTAATCGTTGACATCATCACGGTTTGGTGATAAGGCATTGAATACTTTGATTGTAGGGCATGCTACCGTTACTTTTACTTTTGCTTCATCGCAACCTTGACCGTTACAAATTTCGTAGCGGAAGAAATCTGACTCATTGGAGTTACAGTAATCAGGTTTTGGCTCGTAAGTTACGGTGTTATCTGTATTGATACTTAGCGTACCATGCTTTGGTGCTTCTAAGATATTGACGGTTACTTCGGCCGCTGCTGCTCGGTCTTCACTTACGACATTGATAACAGAAGATTCGTTCATCGTTGTCGTTGTTTCACTATCCGTTGCTATTGGTAAACCTAAGCCGTTAGGTTGGTCTATAATAGCTATAACGGGTTTATCTGTGCCCAATCCGTTACTTATAGTTGGTTTGCTACCACCCATTTCTACACAGTTCACTCTGATGAGGATTTGATCTTCGCAATCTGTTAACTCGTTGGTGAAGGTGAAGACATGCTTGCCTTCTCCTGCGTATAACTGAATGGAGTTGGCATCTGTTGCACATTTATCAATCGCTCCTGTGTACATTTCGCCGTTCACGTCAATGCTATAGTTTCCTAATTCGCTGACTGGGATTTCTATGCAGAAGGGAATTGCCTCTTCGCAAGTCGCAATTCTGTATTGCTCAGCCGTACTAGCGATGAAATCTTCACATTCTGGTTTTCCGCTATTACAAAGTACGGTTGCAGTAAACTGATCTTGACAAAGCGTGAGGTTATTAGTGATGACTACTTGGTTGACTCCTTGCGCTAAGGTTAACTGTGTACCCATTGGTAATAAGTTAGAATTTAACTCTAAGATGGCAAAAGCACCTGTGTTAGATTGTTCGATATCCATCATACCATAAATAGAGGTCTCCACTCCACCTTGTAAAGTCAAGGTACTTGGGTCTTGGAACCAACTACCATTTGGATCCCAAGTATTCATTAAGTTGATTAACTCGGTTAAGTTGTTAAATTGACCTGAGAAAATCTGTCCATTCACAGACCAAGAACGTAGTCTGTATGGTCCGTTAGCCCCTCTATCTGGTATAGTGAAGTAAGTATAAGCATACATCGTTACAAAATCACAGCCTGTAAATCCACCTGTATAATTAGAACCATTCACAGAGAAGCTGTAGTTAAAGATATTTTCTAATGGTAGGTCTATACAGACTTGACCGCCTGCATTACAATCAGCAGTATTCACCGTTGTTTGCTGCATAGCTACAATTTCTTCTGTACAAGTTGGAGGTGCCGTATTATCAAAACATCTAGTCAATAAGACGGTTTCTTCACAACAAGTACTAATATTTCTAATGGTTACTAGCAATTCAGACGCATTGCCCATTGGCACTTCTACCAATGTTCCAGTAGCCACCCCTGTTATACTTGGATTTAAGGTAGTTTCTATCCAAGTAGCTTGGTGCGTAATGGTCAAATCACCGTAAGTCGATGCTGGATTACCTCCTCTGATTACTAACACATTTGCATTTTGGGTCCAATTACCCAATGGATCAATTGAGTTCATCCAGCTGGTTAATTCGCTTACATTATTTACCATTGTGGTAAACATTGCTCCATTCACCGTCCAATTATCCACTTTGTATGGGCCACTATTTCCACCACCTTGTAATAAGGAGTATGAATAAGCCGTCAAGTTTTCAAAGTTACAACCGTGGTTTGGTGTTATCGTTTGTCCTGAAATCGTAATCAAGTATTGACCAATATTCGCTTGTGGGACTGGTAAACAAATCTCTCCAACTGTTGCGCCTTGTGCTACACAAATTTCTCGTTCTGGTGAGATTGGGGTACAATTATTATTACAATCTTGTATTAAGTTGATATTCGCTACTACATCACAACCCATTCTATCTGTAATCACTATTTTATAATTACCTGCTGGTAAATTACTCGCTGAACTTCCAACTGATACATTTGGTGACCAACTATAAGTAAAATTACCTGACCCACCAAATACCGCTAAACTGATGCTGCCATCATTATTACAACAACTTGGATTAATCACGCCTGGATTCACCGTTGGGGTACCTGTTACTGCTACGACTACTTGATCGCTTCCTACGCATCCATTGGCATTCGTAGAAGTTACCGTGTAAATCGTTGTTGTTGCAGGACTAGCCGTTGGATTCGCGATAGTTGGATTGCTTAAGCCAGTTGTTGGACTCCAACTATAAGTGATGCCACCACTTGCATTTAAGAATGCCGTTTCGCCTGCGCAAATCGTTTGATCAACTCCTGCATTTACTGTTGCGTTACTGCCTACAAAGACGGTTGTCTGATCCGTATCTACACAGCCGCCTGCTGTTCTTACGGTTACCGTATAAGTGGTCGTTGCTATTGGTGATACGGTTGGATTCGCAATATTTGGATTACTTAATCCAAAAGTCGGACTCCAATTATAACTAATGCCTCCACTTGCCGCTAATTGCGTCGTACCGCCTGCACAAACGGTTTGGTCAGGTCCTGCATTTGCTGAAGCATTTCCACCTACATTTACTACTATTTGATCGCTTCCAGTACATCCATTCGCATCCGTGACAAATACGGTATAAACCGTTGTTTGCGTTGGAGAAGCAATAGGTGTTGGGCTAGTTGGATCACTTAAGCCAGTTGCTGGTGAATATAAGTAAGAAGCACCAGTTGTTACCGTTAACTGTACACTTTCACCCGGGCAAATCGTCTTATCCTCACAACCAACTACTTCGTTTGGTTGGGTCACAAAGACGGTTACTTGATCGCTGCTGGTACAATTACCACCGCTAGTCGAAGTTACTGTATAAGTCGTCGTTGCGGTTGGACTCGCTATTGGATTGGCAATAGTTGGATTGCTTAAACCGAAGCTTGGGCTCCAATTATAAGTGATGCCACCACTTGCCGCTAATTGAGTACTGCCTCCTGCGCAAACCGTTTGGTCTGGACCAGCCGTAATGCCTGTTCCTTCATTCACAAATACGACTACTAGATCCGTTGAAGAACAACCGAAGGCATCCGTACCAGTTACGGTATAAGTCGTCGTTATGTTTGGCGAAGCATTTGGTGCTGGAGAATTTGGATTATCCAAACCAGTTGCTGGACTCCAAGTCCAACTAACGCCACCGTTGACTGTCAATCTAACACTTCCGCCGTTACAGATAAATTTATCTGGACAACCTACCACCGTTGGGCCAGGACTAACAGTAACCGTCGTACACGCTGTTCCTGAACATCCTTGTGCGTTGGTAGTGGTCACACAATAAGTTGTCGTTTGGGTTGGATTTGCAATTGGGTTCGCAATATTTGGATTGCTTAAGCCAGTTGTCGGGCTCCAACTGTAGGACGTTCCACCCGTTGCACTTAAGGCAACTGGTTGACCACCACAAGTACTTACATTCGGCGTAATGCCTACATTAATATTATTATTTACAAAAATCGTTACTTGATCCGAACTTGTACAGCCTTGCGCATTGGTGCTAGTAACTGTATAAGTCGTCGTTTGATTTACGTTTGCTATTGGATTTGGTGCAGTTGGATTGCTTAAGCCCGTTGCTGGACTCCATACATAGCTTGTCCCGCCTGTCGCATTTAAGAAGGCTGCTGAACCAGCGCAAATGGTTTGATCTTGACCAGCATTTACCGCAGCAGTACCGCTACCTACCGTTACTGTTACTTGATCGCTTGCTACACAGCCGTTCGCATTTCTTACGGTTACGGTATAAGTCGTCGTTGCTATTGGATTCGCAACTGGGTTGGCAATAGTTGGATTGCTCAAGCCGAAAGTTGGACTCCAACTATATGTAATTCCACCTGTTGCATTTAAGAAGGCTGCCGAGCCATTACAAATCGTTTGATCAACTCCTGCATTGGCAATTGCGCCATCAGGATCACATGGGTCATTTGGATTACTTCCAAGTTGCCCTTCTTGTGCATCTGAATAACCATCGCCATCTGAATCACAAGCACCATTTACAATAACTGTTACCTGATCGGCTGCGGTACAACCATCTGCGGTGGTAACGCTTACCATATAAGTCGTAGTCGTCGTTGGAGACGCTACTGGATTGGCAATAGTTGGATTACTTAAGCCAGTTGTTGGACTCCATGCATAACTGACACCACCTGTTGCATTTAAGAAGGCTGCCATGCCATTACAAATCGTCTGATCTGCACCTGCATTTACAACTGCGTTATTATTAACCCTTACCGTCACTTGGTCCGTTGCCGTACAACCATTTTCCGTAGTTACACTTACCGTATAAGTAGTTGTGGTATTTGGCGATGCGACTGGATTAGCAATATTCGCATTGCTCAAGCCAGTTGCTGGACTCCATACATAACTTGTCCCACCTGTCGCATTTAAGAAAGCTGCCATGCCATTACAAATCGTTTGATCTGTTCCAGCATTGGCTATAGCTGAGTTACTAACCGAAATGGTTACATCGTCGGTTGCCGTACAGCCATCTGCATTGGTTGCCGTTACGGTATAAGTCGTTGTCGTCGTTACGGTTGCAATTGGATTAGCAATATTTGGATTGTTTAATCCCGTTGCTGGACTCCATACATAATTAACACCGCCTGTTGCATTTAAGAAAGCCGAAGTACCGCTACAAACTGTTTGGTCTGCACCTGCATTGGCTGCAATAAATCCATTCACCGTTACTGTTACTTGATCCGTACCGATGCAACCATCTAAGTTGGTTACGGTTACCGTATAAGTTGTCGTAGAATTTGGATTTGCCGTTGGATTGGCAATAGTTGGATTATCTAAGCCAGCCGTTGGGTTCCAACTATAAGTTACCCCACCGCTTGCATTTAATTGCGTTGCTGCGCCTAAACAAATCGTTGCATCCGCGCCTGCATTTGCTTGTGCATTACCGCCAACAATTACGGTTACTTCATCTATCGCTGTACATCCATTTGCATCTGTTCCCACTACCGTATAAGTAGTTGTCGTAGTAGGACTAGCAATTGGTGTCGGCGTATTGGTTGCACTTAAGCCCGTTGCTGGACTCCATTGGTAA
>CAZXYA010000458.1:0-7578 GCA_964644655.1 uncultured Saprospiraceae bacterium
GAAATAAAAACTATCATTAAATAACTGGGTGATGGGTTCTATTTTTTCAAAAGCGACAACTTTTGATAGATTCCTCACCGTATCTAGCTCTGGTTTGCGCAATCTTACTTGCTCACTACCAGTCAATTTATACAACATAAATTCCCGCATAAAATGCAGGCCATACTGAAAAAAATGCTTTTGGCGTTCTCGACCTAAGGCAGCAAATTTTTCTACCCAAGGGACCAATTCTGCACCATTTCCTTTATAACATTTCCGCATCCAATCTAAAAATAACACCGCATTATCATTCTCTGCATTGCTGCTTAAAGTTAAGGCTTCGTTTAAATCGCCATTGGCTAAATGTGCTGCGGCTTCCGCTTGCTCTTGGGCAATGCCTGTTTTTTCCAGTACACCTTGTATCACTTCTTCGTCTGACAAAGCATTAAATTTCACAATTTGACAACGAGATAAAATGGTATTTAGAATGCGTTCTTGTTCTTCTGCCACCAAAATAAAAATGGTGTTTTCTGGTGGTTCTTCAATCAATTTTAATAGACAATTACCTTCTTTTTGTAGGTATTCGGGCAACCAAATAATTAAAATTTTATAATTAGATTCAAAGGATTTTAAACTCATTTGCTTAATAATCCTTAGACATTCATCTTTATTAATATTGCCCTGCTTATTCTCAGCGCCAATAAATTGCAACCAATAATTAATATCCAAATACGCATTATCCAAAAGAGCGGTTCGCCATTGTTTTAAGAAGGTAGGGCTAGTAACCTTTGTACCGATTATCGGATAGGTAAAATGTAAATCAGGATGTACTAACTTATCCACTTTTGAACAATTCCTACAAGTTCCACAGCTTTCTCCATCTTGCTGATTTTCGCAAAGAATATATTGCGCTAATGCAATGGCTAATGCCAATTTACCACAGCCACTTGGTCCAAGAAACAACATCGCATGCGGAATACGTTGTGCATCTACTAATCGAATCAAAGATTTTTTGACTCCTTGTTGACCAATGACTTGGTTAAAGTGCATTCAATAGAATTAAAAAGTTTTCTTAGAAAGAAAAAGCAGGAAAGCGTAAAAATCAAGGTGTGTTAAAGCATATTTCAGCTTTAAATTGAATTTAGCAAGTATAGTTATTCCATTATTTTATCGTCTAAAATAGGAAATGCCTGTTAAATTAAACAGGTTTAGTGTTTGCTGAATAGTATTAATTTCAGTTAATGGTTATATATTTCAAAAGAAAAAATAAAAGTCCAATTTACTGTTAATCAATTAATTATCTAAAAATGCTTTATTCATCTTAATTTGCTATTTGGTATCTCAACTAAATAGCTCTTGCTCCGCTTAATGCCTTTCTATTATAAATATTGACGAAAAATGACGCTTCTTAGTCTTTATACGTCAGCTACAAAAATATGTTTTTTTTAGGAATGGTGAAGGATTTAAAAGCAATCTAAAAAGAAAAGCAGCAGAAAAACCCAGTTGGAGAAAAAACAATTATGATGCAATAAAAACAGGATTAGCCATCCAACAATTTATGAACACAAAAAGTATTCAATATACAAAAATAGCGAAGTCATAAAAACGACTTCGCTAGGGAGACAAAAGCATTACGTATGTCTTAAAATAAATTTTGTTACTAAAATACTATGTTTTAAAAGTTAAAGCTGTTCGAATAAAGTATGATTTGGAAAAGTAAGCTTAAATCACAAGGTAACAGTAAGTTACCCCGTGATATGATTACTATCACCCCGTAACTTCCCGTTACGGGGTGATTTTGGCGAATATCATACTTTATTCGTACACTACTCAAAAGTTTTGATTAGCTAAACGCAATCGCCAAATTTGATGGTTATGAATTACTTAGAAATTCTATCTATTGTCATCCGCACCTCTCCACGAATTAAAGTAGCAGCGTCCCAAGTGGAATTCATTAATTTATTGGCATCTTTTCCGGGATGGACTTTATTAAAAGTGTCAATCATACCGTCTGCAAAATAATCTGCTATGCTGGAATAAACATCAATGGTCGCTTCTTGGTAAGGCATATTTGCTCCGTAGGGAAAAACCATACCTGCCATAAACCAAGCTTTCATCGTTCCTGCATCAATACGAGCTTGATGGACTGGTTTCCAAATATCTTGTTCTGCTTTTACATGATCTGCTCTAGATTTACCTGCTGGGCGATCAAAGAAGTTAAAAACATGAATTTTAGCATCTGCGAAATCTTCTGCATAAACACCATCTATACTAGACCAGATTTCAGATTTAACGATGGTTCTAATTTCGCCCGTTCTTTGTATTAAGGCCATTTCTTCATGGTTTAATAAGGATTGCCAATCTTCTGGGAAAAAAGCGCCTTCCATATAAGCTGTCAATTGTTTTTCGCCACGAATAGCATGTCGAGTAACAAAATCATATGCTGCATTGGCGCCTCTTGGATATAATACTTCATCCATTACCCATAGATTGTATTTACCCGCTTTAATATTAGCGGAATGGATTTTATTCCAAGCTTTTTCTAGCTTCAAGTAATCACTATACATCCCCGGTGCGACCTTAATATAATCTAAAGAATGGTAATTTGTGGGTGAATCTTTTTCTTGTGCAGAAAGATTAGTAGTTAAAAATAAACAAAATGAAAAGAGTGCTGCAAACATTAATAATTTTCTCATGTTTTGGAGTTTTTATATGTTAAAAAAAAGATTTTGGTTAATAATTATTTTCCCTATAATAGAATCACTAGTGTTTGACCAAATTTAAAATGACGGGTTGGTTGGTTAAAACGCTTGGAGGTCTGATAAACGTTCCAAGGTTTTTATCTCCTGACCTTGGAGCGTCTTCAAGACCTCCAAGCGTCTAACTGAAAAATACACTGCCCGTCAAATCACGTTTGGTCGAACACTAGTTTTAATTTCATACTGTTTGTTATTAAGCGATAGTCAATATCATTCATAAAGGTAAGGGCAGATTTCGGCGCATATCTGGACTTTTTCATCAAAAAACTGGATTATTTGGAAAAAATCTGGACGATTTTGACATTTTGTCGAGAATCAACTAAGAAATTAACTAAGTTTTGAACTATTGTAATGTAATAGAGGAATACTAAAAAACGCCTAAGCAACGAAGTCACTTAGACGTTTTAATCAAATGTTTTCTGTTATAAATTTTATAGTTGATGAATTTCATCAGCTATAGCTATCATTCTTTACCCTTTTTTTCCAAAAGTAGCATTTAACATCTCTGCCAAGCGATAACCTGCTAAAGCTATACGTTCCTTCACGATTTTTTGTCCATTTTTTAAGTATAATGGAGAAGGTTCATTATTAGGACGAAGCCATTTTTTATAACCATCATCTTCTATTTCATTAACACCTCTATACCCATATTCTACTGCATATTTATGACTTTCTAAAGCCCAAAAATCAGGATCTAATTGACGATAATGATAGGGGCTATTTTCATAATAACTTTTAGGAAACTCTTTCATCAAATTCTTAGAGAATTTTTTGAGGCGCTTGATTTCTTTTTTGGACAAACCTTCTTTTTCTTCGCCATATGGATTGAGGTCATTTAATTCACTCAAATAACCGCAGCCGTCATCCCAAAGAGCATGTAAGTTTTTCCATTTTCCTTTTAATTTGAAGGCATTCCCCCCAATATTTCCCCCAGGTCGTTCATTATCATGGACAGAGGTGCTATGTAAAGGTTGGTGAATGTCCCCGACTAAATGCACTAAAAAGGCTAAATGCCTAGCCTTATCTACTGGTCTTACGGTACTTTTATTTAATACTTTATCCATTTGATTAATCGCCCAAATAATGTCAATAACGGGTGCATCAGCTAAAGCGATTCGACTGGTATTCAAAGGAATATTGGTATAATGCCAAGTATTAAAAGTACTTATCCCTTCTGCTTTTAAATCATCTGGCCAGGGACCTGTAGTGGCAAAATGATTAATATAGGGATAATCTCTTTGTAATTGTTTGGTTAATTTATCCACCTCTTTTTTTGCTTCAGGTGTTAGGTTTTCATAGGCAATCATAGCCGTCACTAAATGACCTGGGTCCCACCATGCTTTTAGGGATAAATTGATGGTGAAGCATAACAATAATGTAAAGGTGATTGTCTTTTTCATAGTTTTAATTTTTTGTGATTATTCAGCCTATTTAGGCTTCTTTATTTTAATTCTGCTCGGCGACTGACTAAAATTCCCCTTCGACGGGACAAGTAGCGTTCGTCTCACAAGGGAATTTTAAAGGGAGCGATTATTTCGGTTTTCCTTGAGGGAAAATCGAAATAATCGCTCCCTTTAAATCCTATTTAGTAGCAGCAAAGCTGCGCTCGGGAGACACGTTAAAATTTTTTATAATTCTATATTATTACTCGTTTGTTTCTATTATTCCTGAGCTTGAAAAGTCAGTTTTCGTCCAATCTTTTTTATCTCTTCTTTATTCATCAGTTGCATCCGAAATTCCCCATCTACAAATAGTTTGGCCTGATCGGAATAATGCGGACTCAAAGGATTTCCAGAATTTCCAGTTGGCAAGACATTAATAGAATGCTCCACATCCGCAAAATCAATAATTCTTCGGACCGCAGGTCCACTTACTACTTCATATTTCCCAGACCCATTAATAGTAAAACTCATATTATTAATCACCTCTTTATTACCAATTACTGGAAATGGACCTACATTAAAATAAGGGCGTAAAGCTTCGATATTTCCTAAAGTATGCGGATGTTCAATCGTATGTACTTTTCCCCATTGCCATTGGGAAATATCTGTACCTAATTGGGATTCAATTTCGGCTAAAGATTGTTCAAAAGCAGCTAGGATAATATCTTTTCTAGTTTCTTTTATGTTAGGCGTACTTTGGTTATCCCACCAAGTAGCGTCTGCTTTTTCTAATAAAAACGGTAGACTTCGGCGGGATAAAACGGTACTCAAGAATTCCGTAAAATTATCCCCTAATTCATCTTTACAAGCTAATTCTAGTAGTTTGTATTGTAACTTAGCAAAGATCGTTGGCGCAATATCGTCCAATTGATTATCCCCATCCCAAGTGGCTAAAATTTCGGCTGCTTTTCCTGCCTGTTTATTTTCAAAAGTAGTGTTGGATAAAATTTGAATAATTGTTTTAATCATCATCGGCTTTTTGTCAGAAATCACTTCAGTAATCATTTCTTTGGCTGCCGCTACATCCCAATCATCTTTGGCACTCACTAAATCCATGATTCTTTTGCCTCTGTCTTCTGGAATGTAGTACCCAGGTTGCAAAACTCCGTTAGTCGTATCAGGTTGATTATTAGCAGAATACAAATAGCCTTCTGGTGGATTTTCTGATTGAGGATTATTCTTAAAATCTTCGTAACCTAATATCTCATCTTCGCCACTTGCCCCATCTAAAAATAATTTGGTATTGACATGTGCAGGTCGAATGGGTAATTTAGCCATTGCCCACCAAGCTATATTTCCGTCCTTATCGGCATACATGCCATTCAGTCCTGGTGCAGCAATTTGGGCAGCCGCAGCTCTTGCTTCGTCGATATTTTTAGCATGCGATAATTGGTAAGTGGTCCCTAAGTTATTCGGAATAAATTCATTATACACCCAATAAGCGGAGACAGGTTGACTAGTTACTTTTTGAATGCCTTCCACTACTTCGTTAACAATCGGTCCATGTCTGCTAGTTTTCACTTCTATTGCTACATCATTTCCACCTTTCACTTTAATCACCTCTTTGCGAATATCCAAGTCTTCCCATTGGTCTTTAAATCGAACTTGATTCGGGTTATCAGGATTTAATTGCTCTACATAAAAATCAATATCATCATTTTCAAACATGGTCAATCCCATTGCTGTATGGTCATTATGCCCAATTACAGGAAATGGAACACCTGCTAAATAATTCCCATAGCCTCGATACCCAGGATATTCTATATGTGCCTCCCACCAAACAGAAGGTTGGGCAAAGCCAATATGGGTATCATTGGTAAAAATCGTTTTACCCGACTTTGTTTTTTTGCCACTAATAATCCAACTATTACTACCAATCCAAGGAGGCGTTGGTAGGCTTTCAAATAATTCGTTCATACTTAAGGCATCTGACAGGTCAGTACTCGTTATATCAGGTGCTTGGTAAGTTGGAATCATCTGTGCCGCAGGATTCCAATGCACATCCAAATCATTCAAATAAGTAGCGCCATAATCTTGTTGAATTTTAGCGACAATAGGATCTGTCCGAAAGGCTTGGGCAAAGCTAAAAGCAATATATCCTAAAACAGAATAAGCATCCAAAATTTCCAGTTCCTCTTTTTCAATACCTAATATTTCAAATTCAACGGGTGTTGGCCCATTTTTAATAAAACTATTAATCCCTGCATAATAAGCTAAGGCTGCTTTTTTCATCGGATCATCCGCTGGAATCGCTTCAAATGCCTTAGTCGCTTTTTTAGCCGTTTCAAAAGAGTTAATGGTTCTAAAAAATTTGTCCGTCTTAATTACTGGCGTACCTAATATCTCTGCCAATTGACCACTTCCCACTCTACGCAATAATTCTATTTGCCACAGTCGATCTTGGGCATGCAAATACCCCAAGGCAAATTGGGCATCCGTTTCGCTTTGGGCATAAATATGAGGAATGCCATATTCATCAAAATAGACTTCAACTTCTTGTTCTAATCCTGCTAATGATAAAGTACCTTCGTAGGTAGGTTTTAGATTATTATAGTACCAATATCCGTAAATGGCACAGGCTGCAATGAGGATGGAGGCAGCAATGGCGATGTTTTTTAATAGCTTCATAGAGCGAAGTTACGGATAACGTCCCGCTTCTATTAATATTTTGCGAATAATTATTCGTTCAAATTCATTTAATTTTAATAATTTGATGGTAGCTTCCGCAATTCTATTTTTTGGTACTATGTCTCCAGATTTTTCAAAATCAAAGAATTCAAACCAATCGTGTTTCCTTGGGCTAAATATTCTAACTATATCTTCATAAGAAGTCAAAAAGGTCGTTAAGTCTGTTCCTTTATGTTGATTACAATGTGGACAGGCATAGGCAAGATTTTCTAGTTCATCACCATCACCATGTTTTTGGCTAATAATATGTTCTACTTCAAAGGTTAGATAAGCATCACTTTCATGTATTTTACAATACTCACATTTACCTCTATTGCTAACTTTTTTTCTAATTTTTTTTGAACGTATATTCATTGATTTAGAATAAGTCTAGCTCTAGCTTTTGCCAAAGTAATAAACAAATCTAAAGAAAGGTATCGTTCTAATTCTATAGATTCATCCGTGGAAATTTGAGCATTTTTTTTCTTTTGAATTAATTCATTCACTCGTTCTTGCATAGAAGCAGAAGGTCGTAATTTCACTATTTTTGAAGGCGCAATTTTTGCAATAACATCTGCAATATCGCCAAAAGCCTCAGCTACACTCATAATCATTTCTTTTAATTAAACCATTTTAACCAAAGTTAAGACTTTATTCTTTTAAAAGATAGTAACTATTACAATGGTTCGTGAAGGAATTAAGCCCTGATTTTACCGAAATTCAGGACATTT
>CAZXYA010000459.1:0-7562 GCA_964644655.1 uncultured Saprospiraceae bacterium
ATAAGAATGGGTCGGTGTACTATCCAAATAATAGTATAATTCCTTTACATCTTCTGCATGGTTTCCTTGATTGCCCGTCAGACCAAATAAGCGTTCTTTGATAATGGCATCTTTGCCGTTCCACATCCCCACAGCAAAGCAGATATTACAAGTTTTGTCACTAATTCCAGCGATGCCATCTTCTCCCCAACGGTATTGGCGGCTACGAGCATGGTCATGGGGAAAATATTCCCATGCGGTGCCATTTGGGCTATAATCTTCTCGAACCGTCCCCCATTGTCTTTCGCTAAGATAAGGGCCCCATTTCATCCAGTTCTTTGTACGGTTATAATGTTCTTCTAGGCGTTTTTTCTCTTTCATAAGTTGGTTATTAGTCAATTGTCATTGGTCATTAAGTCAATAGTAGTCTAAGAATGAAATAAATACTAGTTTATTTTGAAAAGTTGTCAGTTGTCGGTTCTCAGTTATCTAGTTACGAATCTAACTGACAACCGACAACCCTTCTAAACTGATAAGAATTCAATTCCAACCATTAGTACATCAAGAATAAAATGTGATAGTTTTAAATGGTAGTAAAAGCTTGTTAATTAAGAGCTTCTTGAGAATTTATCCTTCGGGCTAAAAAACAAATCTCCAACAAACTCTAAGCAAATATACCAACTGCAAACTATCAACTGTTTACTGCCTACTTTACTGGTAGGTTGATGCTTTATCTAAAGTTCTAAATTTTATCAACAACTCTTTTGCATTCTTATTAACGGCTTCTATGTTTAATTGGTTTAATAAGGACGTTGCGGCAGTCGCAACGGGTACATTTGGATAAAAATTATCTCGTGCAAAATGGGCAAATTTCATTACTTGAAAAGCATTAAACCAATGGAAAAAGCGTTTTTTAAAAGAAGGTAATGTGGTTGTGTTTTTAAAAATTTCTGCTAGGCGAACGTTTGCATCTATTTGTTCTAAGTATTGCATTACCGTTGTTGGTAAATCTATTGTTTGCCAATTTTCTTGTAATTTATAAATATTTTTCAGTTCAGCAAAAAAAGCCTTTAAATCTATAAAAGTCTGTAAGTTATAGGTTTCGTAATTGCCCTTTTGTCGAATAATCTCTCCAACTGCTTTGCCCGTTCCAAAAGGGACTCTATCCGAAATTCTAGGCGAGGGAAAAACCGTTGTAGTGTTTAATTCTTTAAATTTGCCTAAAGCTATGAATTTTTGTAAAAAATAGAAATCCTCCCCTGCTTTCCGCCTATTCATCCCCCCTTGTTTTTGGTAAAAATCAGAACGAACTGCCATACTTGAGCCAATGGTTTGATAAGCAAAAGGATGTTTCGCTAGACGTTGGGCATTGATAAAATAGCGTAAATGTAGTTCGTATTCAATGATGGCCTGGTAGATATTTTCTTCGTGGTCAAATCCTCGAATGGGATGCTCAAAATAAATGCTACAAGCTGGTATTTTTCTATTATTTTTAAACAATTTTTCAATTTCAACCAAATAATTTTCTGCACAACGACTATCTGCATCAAAACAAACAATTACGCCCTTTTTCTGCTTGGCTTTCTCCAAGCGATAGCAGGCCTCATCCATTCCTATTTTTCTAGCCAAGCCTACTCCACCAAATTTCTTTGGTAAATCGGCTTGGTAAATTACTCGGAATCGCAAATGTGGTCGGCTATTTTTTTCACTCCAATCAAGGGCTTGTTGGTATATTTTTTGGTTTAATTGTTTTGTTTTCCTGCTATCTATTTCTGAGTCATTGATAACCACAATTACCTCTACATCCCAATGCGGTTTTTGGCATTTTTTTATAGACATTAGGCTTAGTAATAGAAATTCCTCTTTATAGGCAGGAATTACCACTACAATCCCTAAGTTTTTGGAAACTCGGTTATAGAAGAATGGTGGGTAGCCGCCTAATTTCTGTAGATAGGGTGTCAAGTAATCTATATTATATGTTGATTGTTTAAATCTTCTTTAGCGCAAAAGTTTTAATTTACTGACTGCAACGTTTTCCGTTGAAACTAAAGGGGTTTGTTTCTATCACCAACGGAATCCGTTATTATGAGCTAATTTAAACTACTCTAAATCTGCAAAGTAAAGCAATAGTCTTTGAAGGCGCTTATCTTTGTAATAATAATTTATAAAAACTAACAAAATTACATCCCAATGAAAAAAATTTACTTCCCATTATTCTACTGTTTATTAATTCAGCTAGTAGCTTTCGGACAAGAAGTCCCCCAAGAACAAAAAGTGGTCATTACTAAAATTGGCGCTACTTGGTGTCCACCATGTGGCGGAACGGCTTGGGACCATTTTGATGAAATTACTGAAACTTATGCAGGTCAAGCAGTCATGTTGACGGCTCACCCTAGTCGGACGAGTGAATTACATTCACCAGAATCCATTGACTTTACAAGCAATTTACCACAAGCTTTTGGGCAACCTTTATTTTATGTCAATCAGTCGAAATACACCACTAGTACGATCCTTAATAATGCGAAAGATGCAGTTAATGCCGCAGCCATGATAAGCCCTTTGGCAAATACTGGCATCACCGCCATCATCAATGATAAAAGCTTGGAAGTCAATGCAAAAGTAAAGTTTTTTCAGGAAGGAACAGGCGATTATTTCTTGTCTTTATTGGTAATTGAAGATGGGGTAATCGAGTTTCAATTTGATCGTGGAGATGAAGCGGTACACAAAAGAATCTTGCGTTCTGCACTTGGTCAAGGTACTTTTGGCGAAGCTATCGCAAACGGAACAGTCTCCGCAGATGCTGAGTTTGATTTACAATTAACTAAAGAAATTGACCCTTCTTGGGTTGCTGAAAATATAGAAATTGCTGCCATTTTATGGAATAAAGTAGGCAATAATTATGAGTTTGTCAATGCGAATGCTGTTCCTGTTTCTTTTGCTACGTCCATTAATATTTTAGAAACATCGGGCTTAACACTCGCTGTTACCCCGACGCTTATTCGGCAATCTGCTACTATTCATATTGATGCGCCAATAGCTTTTGGCAAGGCAACTATTTCGATTTTTAATACTGCGGGGCAACAAGTAAAAACTGTTTTTTCTGGTCCTTTAAATAATGGCAATCATACTTTTTCTATTGATAAAAGTGGATTGGGCGCAAGTGGTGTTTATTTTTTGCAGATGGAATCGGCTGGTTCGGTAATTAGTCGGAAGTTGGTGGTGGAATAAGTATTATCTAATTTGCTAAATCTACAAGATTTAGTAAATTTCATTTTAACATAGTAGAGATTTACTAAATTTTTGAAATTTAGCAAATCATCTAATAAAAAGAGTTTTAAGTCAACTAATATTGTTAATTATTTACAAAAATTGACAAATTGCCAATCTTAAAACCCTTTTTTCGTTACATTTGAGCAAATCCATTCTTTTACTTAAAAATAAAAAATTATGAAAGCCAAAATGCTTTTTACTTTCACGGTATGTTTATCATTTTTATTTGCCAATACACTAGAAGCAGCAACTACCCTTCATGACCCTGTAGGCACCTATGAATTTGAGGTAACAGATATTCCTGATCAAGCAGATGTAACAGGAGAAATGGTAGTTAGCAGAACGGACGGAAAGTTAAAAGTTGTTTTCAGTTCTGCATTGGGAGAAATTGAACTAACAGATGCTAAATTAGACGGACATAAATTAACTGGTAAAATTGAAGCCCAAGGAATCGTTTTAAAATTATCTGGAACATTTTCAGGAGATAGTTTTAAAGGACAATGGAATACGGAATTTGGCGCTTTACCAATTACGGCTACTAAGAAATAAATAGAGAAATGATTATATTGTTTTATTGTTAAATTGTTAATTATGAAAGAAGTCAACAATTTAACAATTCAACAATATAACCATTATAAATAACCGAAATGAATGGGCTTATTGCATACTAATAATCAGTCCACAAAATGTCATCCTACCACATGCTCAAAGCAAGCAATATTCACAAGTCTTACGATACTTTACATGTTTTAAAAGGAGTAGATTTTTCAGTTGATAAAGGAGAAATCGTTTCTATTGTTGGAAAATCTGGTGCAGGAAAAAGTACTTTATTACATATTATTGGCACTTTAGATAAACCAGATATGGGAAGCGTCCTCTATGATGGTCGAGAAATATCTGCCTTGAAGACCAATGCCTTGGCTAGTTTTAGAAACCAGCATATTGGTTTTATTTTTCAATTCCACCATTTATTACCTGAATTTACGGCTTTAGAAAATGTCTGTATTCCAGGCTTTATTCTAAAAACACCAGAAGCTCAAGTCAAAAAAAGGGCTAAAGAATTATTGGATTATTTAGGACTTTCAGAAAGATTAGGCCATAAACCAAATCAATTATCTGGTGGGGAGCAGCAAAGAGTCGCTGTTGCTCGGTCCTTAATTAACAGTCCAGGCATTATTTTCGCAGATGAGCCAAGTGGCAATCTAGATTCTGCTTCTTCTAAAGAATTACATGAATTATTATTCAAGTTACGAGATGATTTTCAACAAACTTTTGTTATCGTGACTCATAACGAAGCCTTAGCAGAAATGAGTGATCGGAAGGTGGAAATGCGGGATGGGCGATTGGCTTTTGGCTTAAAATAGTACCGTTTATATCCCATAATTTTATATTCCTACATTTTTTTTATTAGCTAACTTGCCGAACAAATTGCATATATAAACAGTTTACCCTATATTTGCGCAACTTTTCTATAATTAGTGTTGTTTTTACACTAAGTAGTGATAAGTTTAACAATTTATCGTTCACTTTTCAGTAAAATCATTCACTCAAAATCATAAATCAAGAAATCATGGCAAAGAAAGTTGCAATTAACGGTTTCGGTCGAATTGGCCGTTTGGCATTTAGAAATTTATTAAAGAAAGACGGCATCGAGGTAGTAGGAATTAATGACTTAACAGATAATGCTACTTTAGCTCATTTATTAAAATATGACTCTGCTCAAGGACCATTTGATGGCACTGTAGACTCAACTGATGATGCATTAATCGTCAATGGTCAAAAAATTGCTGCATTTTCTCAAAGGAACCCAGCAGATTTACCATGGGGAGATTTGGGTGTAGATGTAGTTTTAGAATGTACTGGTATTTTTAGAACTAAAGATAAAGCCGGTTTACACTTACAAGCTGGTGCTAAAGACGTAATCATGTCTGCTCCTGCAAAAAGTGAAGGCGTACAAACAATCGTTTTAGGGGTAAATGATGCAGATTTGGACAGAAGAAAGAATGTATTTTCTAATGCTTCTTGTACAACTAACTGTTTAGCTCCTGTAGCTAAGATTTTGAATGACAATTGGGGTATAAAGGTTGGTTCTATGACCACTACACATGCTTATACCTCTGACCAGAGAATGCAAGATGCACCTCACTCAGATTTAAGAAGAGCTAGAGCAGCTGCTTATAATATAGTACCGACTTCTACGGGTGCAGCTATTGCTGTAGGAAAAGTAGTTCCTGAGGTAGCAGGTAAATTATCTGCAATTGCGGTAAGGGTTCCTGTAATTACAGGATCTATGATTGAAGTAAATGTAGTGACAGAAAAAGCAACAACTCCAGAAGAAATCAATGCAAAATTCAAAGAATTGGCAGATGGTCCATTAAAAGGTATTTTACAATACACAACTGATCCTATCGTATCAAGTGATATTGTAAGAAATCCTCACTCTTCTATCTTTGATTCTTTAATGACAACCGTATTGGACGGTAACTTCGTAAAAGTAATTAGCTGGTACGATAATGAAGCGGGATACTCTGCTAGAATTGCAGATTTAGCCGCTAAGATTTTAAAAGTGTAATTCGCAATTAGTGAATAATAATTGGTGATTAGCAATCATCTGAAATATAATAGAAAAGTACTGAGTTTTAAACACTTGGTACTTTTCTATTTTAGGTCGTGTATCAAATAGGTTGATTTGATATTTCCTAACGGAAATAATTTTGGACCAAGTTATTGACAAAATACTCCTTTCTCTTTGTTTTTTCCCTATGCTTTTACTAGGAAATTACTAAACTACGCTCGTCAAAAACTATGTGAACTTTGTGTTCTCTGTCTCTTTGTGGTAAAAAATCAACTGTTTTAATACACGACCTTATTTTAGCCCTACCTCTTTGTTTCTAATAACCTTTTCAATTCATAATCGTACGAGTATGACCTTAGATTTTAAAAATAAAAAAGCAATTGTCCGAGTAGATTTTAATGTACCACTCGACAAGGAATATAATATAACTGACGATACCAGAATTAGAGCAGCTTTACCGACCATCAAAAAAATATTGGCAGATGGTGGTGCGCCAATTTTAATGTCTCACCTTGGTCGGCCGTTGAAAAAAAAGCAGGAAGATGGTAGCATTAATGTAGCTAAGTTCACTTTAAATCATGTAACCAATCATGTGGCTAATTTATTGGGTACTAAAGTCCATTTTTGCCCAGAAACAGTTGGCGAACAAGCAAGCAAAATGGCTGCATCTTTACCTATGGGGGAAGTATTGATTTTGGAAAATACTCGTTTTCAAAAAGAAGAAGGCAAAGGAGACGCTGGTTTTGCTAAACAATTAGCTGCTCTAGCGGATGTTTATGTCAATGATGCTTTTGGTACTGCTCATCGAGCGCATGCTTCTACTACAACTATTGCGCAATTTTTTGATCAAGGCGCAAAGTCTTTTGGCTATTTGATGCAAAATGAAATTGAAAATGCCAATAAAGTATTGAATAATCCAACTCGCCCACTAACGGCAATTATAGGTGGCGCAAAGGTGTCTGATAAAATTTTATTATTAGAAAAGTTATTGGAATTTGCGGATAATGTAATTGTTGGTGGTGGCATGGCTTATACGTTTATGAAAGCACAAGGAGGAAATATTGGAAATTCCTTAGTGGAAGATGATCGTTTGGCATTAGCCTTGGAATTAATTGCCAAAGCCAAAGCAAGAAAAGTTAAATTATTATTGCCAAAAGATTCTATAGCCGCAGATAATTTTAGTAATGATGCCAATATAGCTACTAAATACACCAAGCGCATTCCTAAAGGTTGGATGGGCTTAGATATTGGTCCAAAAGCTATTGCTGATTTTCAAAAGGTAATTGCTAAATCCAAAACGATTCTGTGGAATGGTCCAATGGGTGTTTTTGAAATGTCCAATTTTGCCACAGGTACTAAGTCTGTTGCGCAGGCTTGCGCAGATGCAACGGCTGCTGGTGCATTTTCACTAGTCGGTGGGGGTGATTCTGTAGCCGCAGTAACGCAAATGGAATTGAATGATGAGGTGAGTTTTGTTTCTACTGGTGGCGGTGCTATGTTAGAGTTCTTGGAAGGAAAGGAATTGCCTGCTATTGCGGCTATGAGTAAGTAATATGTTTTTTTGTTAGCAACGGATTTTAGCGATATATAATTTATATAATTGAAAAAGGTAGTTCTCAAAAGGAGCTACCTTTTTTTATCGACAGGTGTTTTCCAAATTAATCTTTAGGTTTTGCATCTTTACCTAAGTAGTCTGTCCAGTTAATACTGTCGGTATCTTTTGATAAAATATTGCCGA
>CAZXYA010000460.1:0-7537 GCA_964644655.1 uncultured Saprospiraceae bacterium
TACCGATGTCGTGGTAGATGAAAATTTTGGTTTTGCGAATTCGACTATCGAACATCGAGCCCATGATACTCAGATAATACCAGATTAATTGATTATAAGATAAAGTTGGGTATTAATAGCAATGGTTGATGAAGATTTTCAAAAGTTATTCTTACACGGTTGAATCCAAAATAAATTGAAAATAAAGTATTCGTGAGATAATTTTGACTTGAATTCAATAAAACATAAGTGTGGAGAATCTCCATACAACCAAATGATTAAAAGTTATCTTTCAAATTCCCTATTAGGCATAAGATTATTCTAAAAATACTTCACGGACCATTGAATAGCATAGAACGATAATTCTATTTTATATGCAGGTTTATTAATTACAATAGTCCGTGAGAGTCTTAATTTAGATTTAAAAATAAATTTTACTTTGATGTATTAAAATAACCTTTTAATATGCTGATAATCAGAATTTTTAACTTTTAAATGACGTATTAGGGGGTTAGCAAAAAATAACCTACGCAAATAAGCTAGGAGGATAGGTCCCACGGATTTAGCGGATCAGGCATGAACCCGTACGGGTGAACCGCTTGCGGACGGGAGGCCACGGATTTTCTTTTTATTTTGTATTATCATTTTTGCGTAGGTTATTATTTTCGTTTTCCCTTAATTTAAATGATTTTCTTTTTTTCTAAGTTTGATAATACTCTCGAACATGATGAAAAATAGAATTTTTCTTTTATCATTCATCGTAAATCATTGATAATCAACAGCTATTTTTTTCCAAAATTCTTCACGAACTATTGTAATCAGACTAATTTATTTTTTATATTTAGGTTTTTAATTAGATTAAAGAAAAGCCTACAATGCAAAAACCAAAATTTAAAATTCTGTCTATTGACGGAGGAGGAATTCGTGGAATTATTCCTTGTGTAATATTGAAATATATTGAAAATCAGATTGGTCCGTTATGTGAGACATTTGATTTAATTGCTGGTACTTCTACAGGTGGAATCATAACTTTAGGTTTAACCAAACCGACTTATAAACAAGAAAATGCTTTTTATGCAGAGGATATGTTAGAATTGTATAAATTGCACGGTGCTAAAATATTCGGAGAAAGACCTAAAAGTAAAAGTAATAAAGCTTCTAAATTTATACCTTCAAAAATTGGCTCTAAGCTTACCCAACTTACCCAACAGCCTTATTTAAGTAATGGCTTAGAAAACTTGTTAAAGGAAAAGTTTGATAATGCAAAATTGACAGATAGTCTAACAGAAATTTTAATAACGACTTATGATATTGAAAGAGAAAAACCATTTTATTTCCTCTCTAGATTAGCAAAGAAAAAATCTACTGAAGATTTTTCTTTTGTAGATATTGCACGTTCCACTTCAGCAGCCCCAACTTTTTTTACGCCTTCTATTGTTCAATCAGAAGAAAATGATAATTTTGGATTTATTGACGGAGGTGTTGTTGCTAACAATCCTTCAATTTTAGCTTATATAGAGGCTAAAGAATTATACAAACAAGGAGGTACTAAAGCTTTTGATGCGGAAGTACAGCCAGCCGATGAAGACTTACCTTTTTTTATGCTTTCTATTGGTACTGGAAAATTCAAAAAAACTATTCTTGCAGAAAATGCTAAGGAATTTTTAACGAAGGATTGGTTACAACCATTGGTCGAGGATATTTTTATGACAGGAGTAGCGGAGAGTACTCATTATACAATGAAGCATTTACTACCAAATTATAAGGATGATACTCCTAGGTATCATAGAATAAACATTGATTTAGAAACTAATATAGCATTAGACGATGTTTCATCAAAAAATATAGAAGCATTAGAACAATATGCTAATAGGTACATTGAAGAAAATAGAAGCGCACTTAGGAAAATTTGTAACCTTTTGAAATAACAAAATACACAATTATATGCATACTTTAAATTCGACTAATAGCTATGCGCTTTGTATTGGTATTGGGAAAAGAGAAGACGATAAAGAAATTATGTCAATAACGGCAAATGATGCAAGCCAAATGGCAATAGAAATTGGAAATTATTGCAACTTTCCCTCAGAGAATATATATTTAATCAAGGATAAAGAAGCCAAAAAAGAACGTATTTTAAACCAATTGGATTATTTGATTGAACAGACAAAGACAGATGAAGCGGATACAGTTATCATTTTTTTCTCTGGTCATGGTAAACTACTTAAAGAAGAGATTGAAACATATTTTTTAATTACTCAGGATACAGAACTTTCTAATATAGTAGATACTGCTATATCAGGAGAAGAATTTGCAACTCGGATTAATGATATAAAGGCTCAAAAAATGCTTATTCTACTAGATTGCTGTCATGCTGGTGGAATTTTAAAATCCGTTGAAATTCCTTTTAATAAAAATCAGACTTTAGAAAGCAAAGATAACAGAGTTATTATAGCTGCTTCTCATCAAGAAGAACAGGCAATAAATGGTAGACCTTTTAGTCCTTTCACATATGCCCTTATTGAAGGATTAGCAGGGAGTGGATTACAAGGAAATGAGAGCAATGTTACAATTTTTAATTTGGCCATGTATACTAGGGAAAGAGTATTAGTACTATCTAGAAGGAAGCATAGACCACAGGTTCATGCTTTTAATAATGGCAAAACATCGGGTTTTGTTATAGCTGAAAAATTAACAGATAAGGATATAGAATTACCAGACTTTGAATTATACAAAGGCAATAAATCTATTCCCCTACCAGAAGGAATAGAAAAAGATGAGGCATATCGAAAACAGTTTAATTGGCTAAAAATAAATATTCAGCAATCAGGAGGAAATAATATTAGCCAAATTGGAAATAATACTACTGCTATTTCATCATCAGTTGTAATAATGGATAGTGATAAAGCTAAGGAGTTCTTAGAGTCAATCAATCAAACATCACCTGAAATTGAACTATCAGAAGAGACACTAATTGAACATTACCTCGAAAGCCAACTAGAAATTTTTTCAGAAGAACATCAAATTAAAGTTTCTTGTGGCGAACCTAAAAAAATAGAATATCTATACGTAAATCCTTTATTTGAAACCGACGAAGTATATGAAACCGAAGAAGCGGATTTAATTCAATATATCAATAATTGGATATCAAATAGAAAGGAGGATGTTGATAGAAATATAGTGGTTTTGGGTGGAGCAGGATCAGGAAAAAGTACTTTTCTAAGAAATTACTTTTGTGAATATACCAATGCTTTGGTTAAAGAAGAACTAAATGAAAATAAAATAGTACCATTTTATTTTCATATTTCTAACTTATCAAGTGATGTAGTTGTTGATGAATTTATTAAAGAATCATTTATTGAAATATTCTGTGAGAACTCCGTTTCTGAGAAACGAAGTAGGCAATTAGTTAATCGGCTAATAAAGGAAGGGCGTCTCCTTTTCATTATTGATGCTTTTGATGAAGTGAAAATTGAGGACAAGGCTCGTAGAATGATTTTTATCAATAAATTATTTAAATTACTTAGTGGAAATAGACCTAATAAAATACTTTTAGCTGGACGGCCTTCTTTTTTTAGAAATGCTAATGAATTAAATGATACACTTAGAATATCAGATATAAGCGGAGCAGGAGGACCCTATTTTCAGAAGATTGTTTTACAGTCTTTGACTAAAGACCCTATGATAAAACTATTGAAGAAATATCTTTCTGATGATGATACGCTAATTTATTATGATAAAATTATTAGTAACGAAAAATTGCACGATATATGCAAAAGACCCATGTATTTACACGTTTTAGGAGATTTAATTAAATGTAGTGAAGAAGATAAACGGAAGGAGAAATTCGTAGATGAAATATTTAGCAATCAAAATATTACAGTTTTTAAGCTCTTAAAACTGTTTGTTAAGGGGAGATTCACTCATGAATCAAAAAAACAAAATGAAATTTTCCTAGAAAGAAAAAAATATTTAGAAATTTATCATAAAATCGCTGAATATATTTATGGTAAAGGAGAATTAATGGGAGATGATTTAAAAACCGTAAAAAATAGAATTAATCTATATACTATTTCAAATACAAAAGTAGAAGAGATTATTTCGGACTATTTACCTAATCTTAAAAATGAGAAAAAAAGGAATAGTATAAAAGATTATTTTTTAACTCCAATAGGGAATGGTCATTGTAAATTTACTCATCAAATTTTTATGGATTATTTTTTAGGAGATAGTTTAATTAGTAAATTATATCCTACTGATGGGGTAAAAATAAATTATTCATCACAATCACCTTTAATTAAAGAATATTATTGGAGTGATGATTTGTTGGATATGGTTGAAAAGGATTTGAATATTAGGAAAAGTAGAGCAGATAATATCCCGAAATTACTTGTTTTGATTAAAGGAGAAAGAAAAGCTAGAAGGATAGCCACATGGTTTAAAATAAAAGAACGTTTTTATACTTATGCTATAATACTTGCGACATGGGTGGTTAAAAATTCAATTATATTATTTTTAACCTCTTTATTTATCGGATTATTCATTGCTCAAAGAACTAATGATTTAATCAATAATTGGTTTATAGTTTTATCATTAATCCCACTCCTTTGGGCAAGTATTATTTTGTTAATTAGGATGAATATCTATAGCAAGGGATTTGAGAGAATTACCAGAAATGGACACCGAAACTATGATTTTAATTCAAAAATTTATCGAGTTGGTTTTCAATTGGGAGAATTAGACCCTATTGAAAATCAGCAATTATTAATTAATTTTTTAAGAAAAAAATTCTATTTTTTAAATACTATTAAAAACCTGACTATTAAAGGATTATATTATTTCAAACATAATGTTTTTCAAACTAAATTTCTGAATATAAATTTAAAAAATGGAGGTTTTATGGCAGGTAACTTCTATGATTGTGAATTTATCGATGTTAATTTTAAAGGTACTGAATTTTATATGGCTTGTTTTGAAAATTGTAAATTCCACAAAACAGATTTTAGTCAACTTAAGTATAATAAATGGTCATTTTACCAAATGAAAATTATTAGGAAATTTATGGGTTTGATTCCATTAGTTTATAACAAAAAAGAACCTCAAATTCGTAAAAAAATGTTTCTAATGAATTTTTTAAAAATGGATAATCAAGATATGGATGAGTATACAATTAAGAGTTTAAAAAAGTTAATAACTAAACATAGTTTAATCATTGGCGAACATATTGTCATGTCAGATGAATTATTAGAGCGATTAGAAAAGACCTAAGTCTACTCCCAAATTCTACAATCTACCCCTTTTTGTTTTTCTACAAGCATATTGTTTTTGTTAGCATATGCTATTAATTTATTCCTAAATTGAGCGGGATAAAATGCTAATAGAATAGACTTGAATCTGGATTCATTTTCTATGATATTATTATCTCCTAATACTTCGTAAATAGAAGCGGTGCATCTCATACCCAAAAAAGCATAATCATAGGGTAAGATACTTACATACCTATTATATTGTGTTAAAACACCATTCTTTTGTTCTTTTGAAACAGGAAGAATCACGGATGTTATCTTTTCATATTTACTTTCTTTTTCCCAATTAGCAATAGTTTTTACTGTAAATTCACTATTGAATTTTTTACTATTCAAGGTAGCAAAAAAAGTAACATCTTTTGTTTGGTTTTGAAAGCCATAAATTAAACTGTCGATTTCGACTTCTACATGTCCGCCCCATAACCCTCCTAATCTCTTTTTAGCATAAATACAATTAGGTTTAGGTTCAGAGCCATGTATAAAATGTATTTTTATCGTTTCATTTAAATGGGGACTAGGGTTTTTATAATGCTGAAAATCATATCTTTCAAAAATTATGATTCCTACTAAAAATAAAAAAAAGCATGATAAAAAGAAGGCAAAATATTTGAAAGCATACTTAAACATCATTAAAGAATTTTGATAAAGAAGAGTTAATTTAGTGATTCATTGTTTTTATTACTAACTGATTTAATTACTTTCGCCCTTAATTTATCATATTTATTTAAAATAAAAAAACACATTGCATTTGTTCTTATTTATTATCAATAAAATAAAAAATACCCCCTTTTTCATTAAGTTAACTAATTGGGAATTTTGGCCAGCTTATTTAACTAATGGACCTACTATTCTATTTTTGTTATACTTTGCAATGCGTGCTAGGAGGTTAATTTTTTTTAGTGTCGTTAATCCTGTAATTGAAACAGGAGGACTTTTCGGAGAGTCCAAAATAAATATTCTAAATAGAATTCCTGAAAAATTCCTCCCTATTACAGTTTTTATACCTAAACATGAAAAAGAGTTAGCCGCTATTCTGAAAAAATTAAAATTAGCGGGTATTGTTTTTCCTTTAATTGCTAAACCAGACATTGGCGAAAGAGGATTTCTAGTAGAGATTTTGAAAACAGAGAATGAATTAGCCCATTACATAAATAGAATCAAAGCAAATTTCATTATTCAAGAATTGATTATGTTACCTACTGAATTAAGTGTATTGTATTATCGAATGCCATCAGAAAAAAAAGGTAAAATTACATCTATTTGTATTAAAAAGAACTTATCCGTAATTGGAGATGGGACTTCTAATATAGAAACCTTAATGAGTATTAAACCAAGAGCAATATTACAGCTCGAACGATTTAAAAAGAATCATCCAGAACTTTTGAAAAATATTCCAACTAAAGGGCAAGAAGTTGAAATAGAACCTATTGGTAATCATAGTAGAGGTACTACTTTTCTTAATGGCAATGATTTTATTGATAAGGAACTCACCCATGTTTTTGATGAAGTTTGTTTTCAAATGGAAGATATTTTTTATGGTAGATTTGATTTAAAGTGCGAAAGTATAGAAGGAATTAAAGAAGGAAAAGGTTTTAAGGTTATGGAATTTAATGGAGTTGGTAGTGAACCAGCACATATATACGATCCTGAATATCCTAAAATTAAAGCTTATAAAGACCTTTATCAGCATTGCAAAATTTTATATAAAATAAGCGTAGAGCAAATGAATAAAGGGGTTAAAGCTATGAGTATTAAAGAAATAGTTCAAAGTTATAAAGTTTATAAAAATTATTTAAAAAATGCCATGAGCTAATTTGTATATTCTTTCTTATGTTTGCCAGCGCATAATATTTTAATCTAGGTCTTTTAAATTTAAGCTATCAGGAATTTTATTATTAATAGGTGGGGGAGGGAATTTGTAAATTTTGAAAGAATTTATTAAGGAATCAATTTTATTTCTTTTATGCATTTCTTCTTTACCTGAATTTATAAATAAGGAAAGATTTTGTATTTTTTTATCAAAACCAATAATTTGAGATGCAAAATATATTACAATTGCAGTACAAAGAATATATGTGATTAGATAAAATGTTTTCTTTAAATTAAAGGTTGCTAAAGTATTAGTAAAATATATTTTTATAGACCTTCTTATTGCTTTAATAGGTTAAACGCATCAAAGTATTGTTAGCAAAAAAGAGAACAAAAGAGTTTAGCTTTGACGGATGAAATTAGTAGAAATATTTGAAAAAGTA
>CAZXYA010000461.1:0-7533 GCA_964644655.1 uncultured Saprospiraceae bacterium
AAGAAACGAAATCCTACGCTTAATTCCACACTTACATTCACAATTCTTCTTTCGGAAATGCTAATTGTTCGACTAGGATCAAAAGGACTAGTTACATTACCGAGTGGTGGTTGTCTATATTGGAAGGAAACATCAGGGTTAATTGTTAAATCGACGATAGCGCCAATTAGTTCATTAAAAGGGAATTCTAAACCACCGCCGACGGACACCCCGTAGTTAAATTTTCGTACAAAAGCGTCCACAGGGTAAGCAAGACTTACGAACTGACCATTTTGTATGTCATCTAAATTAGTACTTAAGGTATAATCTGCTCGCACCCCAAAAGAATAGTATTTTTTAGCAGTTGCCCCAAAATCTGATTTTTGCTTGGCGCCTAAAACAACAGATAGGTTTCTAAAAATAAATTCTGTGGTTGGTTGGTTAAAAATTTGCCCATTATTATTGAGAAAGCGTTGATTTCTAATAGCACTTCCTTTTAAATGCAAACCAGCTTGACCATATAAGGCAAAGGAATTATCCTCAGGAACAGATTCTATAAACATACTCCCTTGGTATTTTAGTAGGGGGTCTTGTTGTAAGCTTTCCCATTTTTGTAAACCTACTAATAAACCGCCTTTGACACCCCACGCAAACGTTTGGGCATTCAGCGCAAGTAAACTAAAAGAAAAAGCTAATAAAAGAAGTAGTCGTTTTATCATAACGGGTTAGTTTAGGGACGGTCCACAGCTATCATTCAATGTTGTATGCATAAAATTAATCGTCCCATCTTATTTGAATTACAAGATATAAGATTTTTCTAAAAAAATATGGAGAGTGCTTTTAGAATAAAATCTAATATATAGGATTTTACTAAAAAAGCATACTCAATTGGAAAAAATCAAGTTTTATTCAACTCGAAGCTTTACGCCTGTTGAAATAATATTATTTTTTAAGCCATTCAATGCTTTTATAGTGTCAACAGTTGTGCCGTATTTTTTTGAAATGCGCCATAATGTTTCTCCTTTAATTACGGTGTGGTATCTTCTTGTTTCAATATTTATTGGTTTATCAACTATTGGAGTCGTTTCTTTTTCTCCTGGTGGCGTAATTGCAGGTTCAATTGGTGTAGGTGTTGGTTCTTTTTCGGTCGGCGTTAGGACTGGTGTAAAATCTTCTTCTTTCTCTACTATTTCTGTTTCAACTTGCGTAGAATCCCTTGTTTCTATTAAAACAGGTTTTGGTGGAGTACTTATTTTTCCGCTTCTTAATTTAGGTTTTTTTCTAGCTTTCCCTCTAACGGTAATTGTTGCTCCTATGGCAGGCTGTTCCCCATTGGACATTTTATTTTTTTGATACAATTTATCCAAACACAGTCCATAAGTTTGAGCAATCTCATACATGGTTTCTTCATCTTTAACAAGATGTGTTTTCTGCTTACCTCTAAAATTATTTCTTTTTTCTTGGATAAAAACTTTAGCATCTACAGCTAGTGATTCATTGGCTAAGTCAATTTCTTCATTATATTTTAAAATGCGATTAATGGAAGTTTTAGTCCTTTTAGCAATCGTAGCAGGGGTTTCGCCTACTTTAGCGAAGGTCATTTTGGCATCATTGATATAAAAAATATCTTTAGGAAGTTTTGGTTTATTTTCCGTTTTAGTCACTTCATTGCCAGCAGACATTTTATCGTATTCGTGTAGTTTATACTCCTCAATAATTCGAATCAATTTTTTCTCATAGGTTTTACTAGTCGCATAGCCTGCTTTTTTTAAGCCCTTTGCCCATTTTTTATAATCTGTCTTTTTTAGTCGAAATAAAAAATCATACCGACTATTCTCTAATAAAAAATCAGAATGAGCGAGATAAGAATGTCTAGCATTCTTATAGCTTCTAAAACAAGATTTAACCAATTTACCTTTTTTATAATCATCGTCTTTTCTATAATGTTTTTTGCCTTTCCAACGGCTACCACATTTAATCCCAAAATGATTATTGGCTTTTCTTGCCAAGGTACTTCTACCTGCATTTGACTCTAAAATGCCTTGCGCCAATTTGATACTAGCAGGCACGCCCGTTCGTTCCATTTCACTAATCGCAATGTTTTGATATTGGTCAATATAAGCCTCTATATTTTTATCTCCTGCTAGTAAACTAGTCCAAGAAAATAGTAATAAACAAATAATATTTCTACTGATATGCATCTTATTTGATTTTAGCGTCGCAAAATAAGCAATTTCTACCGTCGTTTTTCTAATTTTGTTCATGCTCTCTTAGTTTAATGAGTAAATGGAAAAATGAACAGTACCCCATTGGTTATAATTCCTCCTTTAAAGGAATATTCTACATTTTCCATCCATTAAACGAATTTCTTTCGTATAAGGAATTATTTTAAAGTTTAATTCCTAATCCAAACGCAAAAACCTTCTTAAAAATGTCTAAACTAGGTGTTAATACCTTATTAATGTTTTGCTTATTGTGCTTTGCTTGCAAAGAAACCAGTAACACACCAACAGAATCCCCAAAAGAAATAGCACAACCAGTAGTAAAAGAAGTCATAAAAGAACAAACACCTGCCAGCATTGAAATATATGTATGGGTCGATAAATTAAGGTTGCGCACAGAACCGACTACTCAAAGTGAAATGGTTGCCACTTTAAAAGAAGGAGAAGCCTTAACTTTTAAGAACGAACGCTCTGATTTTACAGAAAAAATTAACCTTCGTGGGACTTTATTTGATGAACCTTGGTTAAAAGTAGCGACTAAAAATGACCAAGAAGGCTGGGTTTATGGAGGTGGTGTAAAGTTCTATAAAATCGGCGTGGATGAAGCGCCAACGCCTTATGATGATTGCTTTAAACTACAAAAAGACCGCAAGATGACCCAAGCCAATAAGTGCATTGACCGAACGCATTTTAGAGAACTCAAAAAAGAAAGCTCCTTAGTTTCCGAAACGAGCAGCAGTTTGACTTTTCAATTGTTAAGCGGTGATAAATTAACTTTAAATAATGTAGGCACAGATTCTATGTATCAATTTAGGTATTACCTAAAAGAAACGGCAAGCTTTGTGGTACATGGACAATATAGCACACAAGAAGGCTATCTCTTAGTCAATGATAAAACAGGGCAAATCACTCCAACCAAAGGTTATCCAAAAGCAGCGGTAGATGGCGAACATATCGCTTGTTTAAACCCAGATTGGGGAGACAAAGGCAATTTTAGAGGCATTCAATTATTAGGCTATGTAGATAATGAATTAAGCATTATTTTCGAAGAGTCCTTAGTAGAATATCGGCCAATCCTTCCTAAATGGGTCGATGAAAAAACATTACAATTTACCCTTTTAGAAATTGCAGATAAACGCAATAAAAAATCTAGATATGGGCAATTGATTCAAAATGAAAAAGGGGAGTGGGCGTTAGAATTGTAGCTAAAATCATACAAATAGCCCTAAATAAAAAGAATTACGACACATTTGGCATTAAATTACTGGTAGTAATACAATTAAGAGAATATAATCCGTTTTTAAGGTACACCAACTACAAAACGGCGACTTCCAACTTTAGAACCCCACTTAAAAGTATTCATTGACCAGTAAATCAATTGAATGAAAGTATGCTACTCATTTTTGCTATATTTATTTTTCACTATTTCCTTAAATGGTCAACCTGCACCCATTAAGGAAATGACGAATATTGTTCCCAACCCAAGTTTTGAACGATATGCTGGCATTCCACTAGGCTGGTTCTATAAAGGCAAACATTTTACGGATGTGATGAAGTATTGGAATGCCCCAACAGGGGCTTCTCCCGATATTTTTGGTCCTAAAGTGCGGATTCCCAAACATTGGGCAGAAAAAGGCTTTGGCAAACAACCTCCTCGAACGGGTAATTCTATGGTGGGTTTAACAATTTATGGTTGTGAAGATGGCAAACCGCATTGTAGAGAGTACATACAAATTCAGTTAAAAGAACCCTTGGTCGTTGGGCAAAACTATTATTTCGAGTTTTGGGTGAATCGCCTACCCCGTTCTTTAAAAGTTAATAATTTAGGGGGATATTTTTCTGTAGAAGCAACTAAAGCGATTACCGATGAATTAATAGAAACCAACCCGCAGGTCAATGCAACCGAAATTATCAATACCCCACTAAGTGGTTGGGTACGCATTAAGGGAAGATTTCAGGCAACAGAAGAATTTAATTACCTCACTATCGGTAATTTTTTTACAGATGAAGTGACCAAAATGGAAACGCATAAGCGAGATCCCTTGACTTATGCTTATTATTATATCGACGATGTTTTATTAAAAAAAGAAGAACCTTTTTTGGATGTTCCTATCAAAGCAGATGATTTGACCAAAATTCCTTTAGAAGCAGGTAAAATAGTCACCTTAAAAAATATCTTTTTTGAAACAGATAAATATGAATTATTGCCTCGCTCTTATATTGAGTTAAATAAACTGCTCAATTTGATGCAGGCCAACCGCAATATGGTCATCGAAATTAGAGGGCATACCGATATTCGAGGAAAGGCGGCTTATAATAAATACCTCTCTCGAAAACGGGCAAAAGCAGTTGTTTTATTTTTAATTAATCATGGCATCAGCCCAGCCCGTATGCAATACAAAGGCTATGGTAGCGAATTGCCTATTGCTGAAAATAGTACGGTAGATGGTATGCGATTAAATCGGCGTGTGGAGTTTAAGGTTTTGAGTAATGATTGGAATTAAGATAGCACCACTAAGTCCCAACGGGACGACATATCATAGCATAGGGCGCAAGCCCTATGGAGTATGTATTGGTTAATTTTTAGCCCTAAATGGGCGACATATTCGGAATGAATAAATATTTATGGATTTTTTTCATAGGGCTTGCGCCCCATGCTATTGTATGTCGTCCCGTTGGGACTTTTTTTATTTTGCGATATAATTTTGTAGACCTTACGGTAGAGAGATGAAAATTTAACGTACCAACTTTTTAATCGCCTGCTCCGCCTTCCCAAATTTAAACCCCTTCCAAACCTGCGACATTTTCCCCTGAATGGCTTCATTACAAAGATTCCCCAAACTACCTTCATGCGTATGCTGAACATTCAAATCAGGCGTAAAATTGCCGCTGTCAATATCTTTACCTACAATTTTATAAGCATCTCTAAAGGGTACGCCACTTAATACTAAATTATTCACGGTTTCTACACTAAATAAATATTTATACTTTTCATCGGCTACAATTCCTTCTTTGATGGACATATTTTGTAGCATATAAGTCGCAATTTCTAAACAACTTTTTAAGTCTTGAATGGCAGGAAATAGTGACTCTTTTAACAATTGAAAATCTCGATGGTAACCAGCAGGCAGGTTATTAATGGTCATGCTAATTTCTGTAGGCAAACTTTGCAGCTTATTACATTTTGCTCGAATCAATTCAAATACATCTGGATTCTTTTTATGAGGCATAATACTAGACCCTGTCGTTAGTTCATCAGGAAAACTAATAAAACTATAATTTTGATTGCAATATAGACAGGCATCCATTGCAAACTTGCCTAAAGTACTAGCAATAGCTGCCAAAGCAAAACTTAAAAACAATTCCGATTTGCCTCTACCCATTTGGGCATGTACGACATTATAATTTAAATTCTCAAAGCCCAATAATTCCGTCGTCATCGTCCGATTTAAAGGAAAAGACGAACCATAACCTGCCGCCGAACCCAAGGGATTTTGATTCACAATTTTATAGACGGATTGCAATAAAGTCATATCGTCTACCAAAGATTCCGCATAAGCACCAAACCATAAACCAAAAGACGAAACCATCGCTACCTGCAAATGTGTGTAGCCCGGCATTAAAGTCGCTTTATGTTTATCGCTTAGTTCAAGATAGGCCTCAAATAAATCCTTGGTCGTCTCCGCTAATCCCTTAATTTCTGCTCTGAAAAATAGCCGTAAATCGACCAACACTTGGTCATTTCTAGAACGCCCACTATGAATTTTTTTACCAATATCACCTAAAGCTTTGGTCAATAATAATTCGACTTGGGAATGCACATCTTCAATACCATCTTCAATGATAAAGTCCCCTTTAGCTGCTTTTTTATAAAGTTGTTTTAGTTCAACCTGTAATTGACTTAATTCTTCTTTTTCTAACAAATTGATGCTTTCCAACATTTCAATATGTGCCAACGAACCAAGTATATCATATTTTGCCAACCACAAATCTAATTCACGGTCTTTCCCTACTGTGAAATTCTCAATTTGCTGGTTGATTTGCGTCTCCTTTTGCCAAAGTTTCATATCGTTGAAGTTGGTGATTTTGTAAATGAGGGCAAAAGTAGAGGGTGTTAGGGAAATAAAAAAGGAAGTCCTTATAAAGAACTTCCTTCTTTGGTATAATTATACCGTTTTTATTTAGTGTAGAGTACTTCCAGAACTTGAAGTTCTGGAAGCACTAAGCTAGTTTTACTGCAAAGTAATCGACCCATTCACTCGATTAAAATAAACAGGCGTTCCATCTGCTTGCATTACTTCCGTTACAATTGGTTTGCCAGATAATCTAATTTTAGATTTTTCGACACTTTCGCCAACTACTCTAAAAACAACTTGATACAGATTGGTGCCATTTGGTAAATTTATACCCTGTACCGATTGGTCATACCAAGCCAATAATAAATTGCCCCCATTTATTTCTTTCGTCCCAAAATTTTCATTGCTCAAATCTTTTAACTTGAAATTTTGCACTTTTTGAAATTGTAAAATGGCGGGATCCCAATTCATGCTGTACTGCATAGACACAATTTTATTAAAATCACTCACACTAACATCGACAAAAATTAAATCCCCTTTTCTACCTACTTCATTGGATGCACCAATCGCAAATGCTGGTTGCGCACCAATACTACCGCAAGCTACTTTTAAAGAATAGTCACCAGACTTGTTAATTTTTGCATTGCTTTTTGAAAAACGCTTGGCTTCGCCTTGTAAATTTGGACTGGTATATACTTTCACATCACAACCAACAGGCACTCTTAGACCAGCTAATGTACTCAATCCTCTTTTTTGCAATTGACTATAGACATACTTGCCAGGTTTTAATTCAACGCCCTGCCCATTATACCCTGTTGGGCCAAAAGCTTTGACTTGTGCTTGTATATGGATAGAAAATAAAAATAGAATAGCTAATGAAAGGGTAATTTTTAAAAAATTCATTGGATTATTTTTGTAAAATTAAAGTGCTATTGGGGGTAAGGAATAAAACTGCACTTTTATATTTGAATAATTATACCAATAAAGTAACGCTTATTTTAGCTAAAAAGATACACTTGGGGTTGTTAAGCTTATTTTAAAAAGAAGGCAGATTCCAGACTATCTTGCCCAAATGAGTTTAAACTTTTAGTTTGATAAGAATCGATAATTTAATAACCTCTCGGTTTTTCAGTTAGTAGTGTTAATATTTTTATCTATCCCCATTGCATTCCAACCATACCATCATTTTTACTAATCACACTAAGTAGTTCTTGACAGAAAACAGTCTAATATTTTTTGTAGTACAACAAAAACCT
>CAZXYA010000462.1:0-7526 GCA_964644655.1 uncultured Saprospiraceae bacterium
AAATGCACTAAATCAGGTTTATAGTTTTCCAGACACTCTCTGAAATCTCGCCATATTTTTGGATGATCCGGCTGACTGAATTTGAACCAATCGCCCATTGGCACAAAGAATAGTACTTCATTGGGTTTGCCAGTGCCGGAAAAGGGAGTACCCCCATGAACTAGATCGGGCTTGTTATGACGAGCAAAGAACATTGAATCATAACCTTCAGTTTCGCATAATCTACTATGAAGATTATAAGACGCTATCTCTCCCCCACCCGGATTTATATCAGGATGTCCGTGACAAATAATTAGTACTTTTATTGGTTTTTTACTCATCACTTATTTATCATTTTCAAACCGCAGCAGTCAGTTTTGAATTCATATCTGAATGTTCTTTAATCGTTAATATATCCTTATTCCACAGCTGACTATGTTGCCAACAGTTGTAATAAGTTAGTTCCTGCTTCCACATATCAGCACTTACCATTGACTGGGATTGCCGTTCAAGATGGTATAAATGCAATGAACGATTCAATTTTATCGAAAGCCCTTTGCGTCTAGCTTTTAAACAAAAGTCTGAATCTTCATAGTCTCCCAGAATATAGCTTTCATCTAAACCACCAAGCAAATTATAATTTTCAAGGGACAAAAGAACACAAGCACCAGTAACAGCCTCCACATCAATAAGATGCGAATCTGTACTAACTATTCCAGTGGGTAATCCTTTACCTGGATGAGTGTTAGTCCAAAGATTATTGTGAAAAGGAGATTGGTAGAATTTCATACCATCATGTTGTATGGACTCATCTTCATACAGAAGACGAATACCAATCAGGCTTTTATCGATAACACTGGCGCTAGATTCTACAAAGTTTGCTAGCCAGCCTTCCTCTGCAGGCATAACATCTGAATTTAGCATCAAAACATACTTGCCAGTCGCCTTTTTTACTCCTTGATTATTTGCACCAGCAAAACCACAGTTTTCATGCAAATAAAGCACGTTGAAAGGTACTTTGTAGATTCTTTCATACACTTCGCATACTGTTTTTACTTCATCTAGTATGCGTGGATCGTCGATAACATATATAATTTGGTGATTCAACATGTCAGTGTCGTTTACAAACTGACATAATTGATATTCTATAAAATCGTATCTTCCGTAAATCGGCACAATAAGTGAAACGACCGGTGTTTCGGTTGCCATGCCATCGTTGTACTGTACGTATTCAGAACCTATTGAGGCACTGCTCCTCAGTGACCAAATATCATTTATGGCAACTCCATATACATTATCGAAACACAGTTTTTTATCAATATACGTCGAGGGTACTGCGCTTAGTATCCGTTTTATCGAACCTAAAGGATCACTTTGAGCATGGATGACAGACACTGATTTACGACGCACTGTACCGTCACTAAATCTGATTGAAATTCTTACAGGCTCTGGCAACACTACTGAACCTTCTTCAGCAACAGATTGACTTAAAGGTGCATAAGCTATGAATCCAGGCAACGAGCCCTTTGCCAGACCGTATTTCGACTCAATATCAATTCTGGGAATACGCATCATATGTTTTTCGATACGTAGAGAAGTATTGTCAGAAAGTCTAATACTGACCGATTCTATGCCCTTACCCCCATCTAGCAGCCAACCACTAACAAAGATTCCCTTACTGGAAACACAACAGTGACTAACTTTAAATATTGGAAGTTTCTTTATTTTGTTTGATAAAGTGAATGGTAGATATTGAATTTTACGCGTACGCTCTTCACCGATTTTACCTTTGAAAAATCGAAATATCTTTTTTCTGGTGTGAGAAGTCAATAAGGACATCTTTAGTAAACTATCTGATCTCTACTAGTAATTTTAATATACTAAATGCGACTAAACTGCATAGCCAAGATTTGAAAGCTCTTGTCCAAGTTCTTTAGAAAAGATATTTTGTACTTCATCACTTAGCTCACTTCTCCAGCGTTCTACTGATGAGGCAGAATCGGGACTAGTCATGTGTTTTTTCTGAATATCTGCATTACCCATTGCAGTATCAAGATTCATAGTAACTCCAGCCCATTCAGATAATCTCTCAACTTCTTCGTGACCACTAGTTATCAAGTCTTCATACCGAACGTTTATACGACGCTCAGTATTGGGCGTGTTGAGCATGTGTTGCATAAAGAATCTACGGTTGTTGCACATGCGTTTGGCATAAGACACATCCGTATCCTTTTCAGACCAACCAAACGAATGAAACCCACGCTTCTTGTTAAAACTCATTATCGAGACCATTTCGTCTCTTGGGTCTCTTAAAAGAAATATATTTCTTGCACGGAGTAAAACGTTACTTGCATCCGCTACTTCTGTGGGTACTTTTTCCGCATAGAAGTAGTCACGGCCATATTCCGCAAATGCTACTTCACGCATTGATCTGGAATATTGCTCCCACAATGAAACAAATGCGTATTTGAACAATGATTCTTTGTCGACTAAATCCGTATTCCCATAAGGCATACTTCCTATTCCAGAAGAGCGACATTGAAAAAGAACGTCATTAGACCAATCGTCATCAGCCTTAGGAGATTCTTTAATCATCCGAGCCATGTTATATACATAGGTCAGGTAGCGGTGCTCAAACGGATACTCTCGTTCAAACAAGATCTGTTCACTGGAACCGAGAATTTGCATCAACAATGTCGAACCAGTTCGACCGAAGGTTCTCACCATTATGGGTGTCAATGTAGACACAGATCATCCTCAAATGATTGATATCTTGTCGTATTTAGATACGACAAGATTAAGAATAGGAGCAATATATGGAATAGAAATGCAGAAATCATACCGTTGAATCGTAATATTTTTCTGCACACAGTTGGATTTTGGGGCTAATGAACTTCTACTTGTAAACCCCGACAAAAACTCGATAGAAAGATGGAATGCTAACCAATGTTGTTCTTGTGTAGGCGGCTAAAAACCAACTACTTTCAATTCCGGCTTGTGTATCTTGGTATTTTCAGAGAGCAAAGATTTTAAATACAGACCATACTGATTTTTCGATAAGGGAACTGACAATGATTCTAACTGCTCATTTGTAATCCAACCATGCCGCCATGATATCTCTTCAGGACAACAGATTTTCAAACCTTGACGTCTCTCCAAGGTTTCTACAAACTGACCGGCTTCTAGCAGAGATCTATCAGTACCTGTATCCAACCACGCATACCCTCTATTCATAACTTCCACACCAAGGTCACCTCGTTCGAGATACGCTTGATTGACTGAAGTAATCTCAAGCTCACCTCGAGGAGATGGCTTGACAGATTTTGCTATATCGACAACATCATTGTCATAAAAATAAAGACCGGTAACAGCATAGTTTGACTTTGGATTATCGGGCTTTTCTTCGATACTTTCAGCTCGCCCAAAATTATTAAACTCTACAACTCCATATCTTTCAGGATCACTTACCCTGTAAGCAAATACGGTTGCCCCTTCTTCAAGTTTAGACGCCTCAGACAATAGACCAGTTAAATCGTGGCCATAAAATATATTGTCGCCAAGAACTAAAGCACAACTATCATCGCCTATAAATTCCTCGCCAATGAGAAACGCTTGAGCTAAGCCGTCAGGAGAAGGTTGTACTTCATAGCTAATCTGCATACCCCACTGTGAACCATCGCCTATCAGGTTCTCGAACAAAGGTGTATCTGCAGGTGTCGATATAATAAGAATCTCGGAAATACCCGCCAACATTAAAGTGCTGAGTGGGTAATAAATCATTGGTTTATCGTATACGGGGAGCAACTGTTTAGATACAGCCTGGGTAATAGGATACAAACGTGTTCCAGAACCGCCGGCTAGAATAATACCTTTCATGTGTTTTATAACAATAATGTTTAGTAATAACTAAGAGCGCAATATTTATACCTATACCGCACAATCTAAACAATAATATAGTGCACTCACATGCTTGTATATTAGAATAGTGTTTTATAAACTCAACAAACTCAGGAAGAACAGACAGCAAATAAATTAACGGAAATCAAGGCAGGCCGAAGATAAGTAAAGTTTTTATTTTTCTTACAGAAAAATATCGTTTAGTGGAGAATAAAAATCAGATTTCCTTGGAAGATAACTGTCTTAATTTATTATAGTAAAATAACGCACGCCTAGTTGCCTTAGAAGGCTCTATATCAGGTAGACTAATTCGGCGTAGCTCAGGCTTAAAAAAATCGGACTCATGACTGGTTAATCCAAGTGCACACGTTAGCTTTTTAATACTAGACACAAATACATCAGCACTTAAATCAAACTCCAATAAATAGTGTGGTTGGTGATTTTCAATATACCAGAGAAGTTCGCGATTATAATGTATCCATAGCTCCAACCCTTGTTTATACGGAATGTTATTTCTTTTATAAAGCGAATCTGCAACAAGATAAGGATGTCTAAATATGGCAACAAGAGTGGCATTTGGAAGGATTTTTAGCCAACCTTGTAGCAACAAAACGGTTCTTGGATCTTTAAATCCCCATACCTTACATTCAGTAAATTGTTTAATATACAGATCTCTATAATACTTATGAATCGGATGCCAAGGTAAAGGTTTTTTTGGATTATCCCAAGTTACATTATTCCTTTCAAGAATATCTTCATGAAGAGTTATTATCTTTCTTGATTCTCTATTACCCTGTAAATTATCTTCTGACCAATTGTTAACATCTCCCAATTCAAGTCCGGCACTTTGCAAACAACCTGACAAAGCACTTGTACCGCTTCGATGCATTCCTAAAATGATTACACATTGATTGTCCATTTTCTTCAAAACATATTTTGATCACATATTCTGTATATATTTATTATCCAATTACTATAATTATAATACTTTTTACGAGTTGATTTAATAGTTACGAGTTTTCTTTAATATATTCAATGATATCTTCATTTACAAACATTGATTTATCTCTTCGTTTTTCAAGTCCTTTACCATTCTTTGCCAATGCGCCATCTATCAATTCAGAACAATTATGGTTGTAGTACTTTAGACCCAACTGTTCAGAGAGTGTCCAGAAGCACGGGTTAACATGTTCACCGTATATTTCGTGAACCGCAGTACCAGGATTGCAAAAACATAATAAAGATAAAGCAGCTCCATGTGGAGCAACAACATGTGTAGCACTATTAAATAATTCTAATTGATCTAAATATGAATAATCTTCTGGAAAAATTGTTTTATAGCCTATCGATTGAAGTTCACTATTGACTATATCGCTATTAGTAAATCCACGCTTTCTACGTGCTATCAACACTTTTTTACTTTCTTTTGAGATGTAATGATTGTTTTTGATCCTCTGTTCTTTTACAAGTGGTAATAACTTGCCTCTTAACCAGTCTATATGTCGTCGACTTAATGATAATCCCATCCTATTTTGTACTTTTGGCAATAACAATCTTTCACATTGATATTCATTTTTATCTGTCGGAATACATTTTATTTGTTTATCAGTGAAACCCAATAATTTAAGCAGTTCCAAATGGAACTTATTTTCTTTATCCGTAATAATTAGATTATCAATATCTGAAATCTGGATTCCAGCGCTTTCCACTAAATGCAAAAATGGGAGTAAATCAAAGTGCCAATGATAAAAATTTCCTGAATTACGGGCTGACAGAAGTAAAGAGTAACCTGGCAAATAAATCGGTTTTATATTTTTTCTTTTTTTAATATGCAGTAGATAAGCATTATTTGATGAATGGTTTGAGATGAGATAGTCTTCAGCATCCATGAACAATTTGTTTATGCCATCATAAACAAACTTTCCACCTTCAAGAACATCTAGAAACTCAGCAGGTACTTTACTTGTATTAGTATGAAAAACCGAATTTGTGGTTGAACATATATTCTCAGGGGGATTCCATTTTAAATATTCTTCTTTATAAGAACCAAGTCTTTTGAACCCTACAGAATTGATACTACTCCGTTCTTTGGAAGCTAATAAATTATAATTACTAATAATAGAACCCGGAAGTATACCGTTATACAGTTCAGAAGCCTCATCAATACGACCTACTTGTTCTAGCAACTCGGCTAAAGAAATAAACAATTTGCGATCATGAGGATTAGCAACAAGTTGTTTTATGCAATCATCAATTTCAATAGTTTCTTCAAATTCTATTGCATGCATAGAAATATTAATTATTTAAATTATTCTTCCATAAAAGAGCAACAACAAATTTGCCCAATGTTTTAAACTAGATTAAGAAAATACATCTAACAAATAAACATTTTATTCGGCATCTCGAAACTAATAGTGTATTTAAATGTATTATAAATACACCTATAAGATGACTATACTTAAATATTAAATATGTATTCTTCAAGGTCAGAGTCGATTATCCATTTCTTATAATCGAGATTGATTCTGTTAACCAATTCAACTAATTTTTTATCAGTAGTGGAACGATGCTTTATCATGCCGAACTCATCTTCATCTGCATGTATGTGAAGTATCAATTGTCCATGCTTTATATAGTCATTTAGATAGTATTCGATATTCTGCACACCTAGTGCGATATCAAGAGATTTTGGCAGGTGATTAATATCTGAACCTAAGTCCTCCATTGCGCATGCGAATGCGACCTGATCCAAATTGCGCACGCAATCTTCTAATAACGAAATATTATCTAACAAATTATCTATGTAGTACTTCCAGCGTTCTGTTAATTTATTTAACTTTCCTATTGGAATTATCAACATCCCTCCATTATGATTATTTACATAATTTCGTTTATCTTTTAATTCTGATCTCGGATCAGGATTGTCTAAATAAAAACGAGGAGGATTAAAATTATAATGTTTAAATATTTTTTCAAATATCGTAAAAGTAGGCCTTGGGACAAATTTACAAGCCCTTATAGAATCATCTGCCCAATTGGAGTTGAAACTATAATAATACTTGTCACAATCATTTAGGATCAGATGGGTATACTGTTCTGGAAATTGACTATCAATCTGCAACCATTTATTTGCTGGTTTACTGATATTTGTGAAATTATCACGTATTGTTACGCTCACTTTAAGCTTATCTGATAAGGCTGAAAAATACTCCTTAGGGCATTCAGAATTAGCAGTGATATAAATGTCGCTGGCATCTACACCAATTTTATTCAAAGAATATATAAATCTAAGGGACTGTACTTGAAATTTTCTTTGATTGTCAACATAGCACGAATATGCGATCTTGTTGTTCATTGTCTAGTATAATTCAAATAGAAAAACGCCTAATAAACTTCAACACGCTAACCTGCAAGACGAATAGGGTGTTCTGACTTAAATGAATTTAAAGTATTTTTCAAATCAGAATTAATTTCAATCAACTTATCGCATATAGAATGTAACTCGTTATGACCAATGTCCGTATTTTCTGAAGTTATAATATTTTTATGAAAAACAAGCTCATTCCGGAAGTACTTGTCACATACCATTTTATTAGTGTCTGAAAATCTAAGCTTACATTGATTTACAAGATTATCAGTAATTTTTACAG
>CAZXYA010000463.1:0-7523 GCA_964644655.1 uncultured Saprospiraceae bacterium
GAGGGGGTCAAACCAAATCGGAATAGGGGGGTCAAACCTACCGGAATACGCAAGTCAGGCACCAAGTAAGTCAACAATAAGTTATCAGAACAAAAACCGTAATTATAAACTATTTGAATCACTCTATTTTAAATTATTAGACAAGTTTGAGCCCAGTTTAAGCCGTAGAAGAAAGTATGCAAGAAGAATAAAGAGAAAAATATTTGTCATGGATTCGAGTATCATACCTCTATGTTTGTCTTTGTTCGATTGGGCTAAATTTAGAACAAAAAAAGGAGCACTAAAGCTTCATGCCGTACTAGATTACGATACTGGTCTGCCAAGCTATGCTTGCATGACAGACGGTAAACAACACGATGTAAAAGTGGCCAAACAGACTGTTTTTCCTAGTGATTCGGTGCTAGTAGTTAATCGTGCCTATATTGATTATGATTGGCTATATAATTTGGACAGCAATAACGTAATTTTTGTTACTCGGCTAAAATCTAATGCTGATATAGAAATAGTACAATCGTTTTTAACAAATGACAAACACGAAAATATCTTAAGCGATGAAGATATTATACTTACTGGCTTTTACACTTCTAAAAAATACCCAAAAAAGCTAAGAGTAGTTAAAGTATATGACTCGGTAAATGATCAGTATTTATTTTTACTAACCAATCAAATGTCTTGGACAGCAGATACTATATCGCAGCTTTATAAAGCCAGATGGGATGTTGAAGTTTTCTTTAAACATCTTAAACAACTTTTTAGGGTGAAAAGCTTTGTTGGAACTTCTTCTAATGCAGTTAGAATTCAAATGTGGTGCTCTATGATTTGTATGCTATTGACTCGATATCTAAAGATTAAAGCAAAATATAAATGGCATCTATCCAACTTGATTACTTTCCTTAGGATGAATATTTTCGTTAAAATAAATCTATGGCAATGGCTTGATAAACCAATTATTGATAGGGTAAAACCTCCACCACAAAACAGGCTTTTTGACTAACTAGGGTTGTTTTCGTTTTTAGAGGTCTGTAAAAGCTAATTATCTGCTTTTCAGACACTATTTCTAGTTTGCTAGATTATTTAGGACAGGTGTGAATTGATTTAACAAATAATACCTTACAATAATTCCTTCAAAATCAAATGATATTTAGAACACGTTATTGCAAATCTGTTTTATCAATTTGGTAATTCAACAGTTAAACTTGTATGAAACAAATCTTCACTATCAACTTCTTGCTTTATATGCTGAAGTTTTTTGTAAGTATTTACATCAGGATAATACATTTCTCTAATCTTCTTTTCACTTATGTTAGTGTCTCCGAAAGACCCCCAAAATACTCTCAATTCGTTTCCGTCATTATAATGCGAGTCAATTAATTTCTGCATTCTATTTTGAAGAGTAATTGCTTTTTGCTCGTATCCTTCTTTATAAAATAAATCAAAAACAAAACAAAAGGTATAGTCACGGTGAGGTATCGAGGAAACTTTACTGTGTCTCGAAGTATTATACTGGCCTCCACCGATACTTATTTGAAAAATGAGCTGAATTCCTCTCTCTTTATTAATAACTCTATCAATTATATCCACAAAAGCATCAACAAAATCCTTAGATAAAGACTTCGTAGTACAATTAACCCTCTTTTTATAAGGGTTTCTAAATTCTCTTCCATCTAACGTAGTCGAAGGCCATCTCCTCACAAAAGAATCAGACAGCAAAGATAAATCTTCATATCCTTCTTTCTTGAATCTCTGTTCCCACCAATTGGCTCCTTTTTTAGCTTTAGAAACGACAGATTTAAATTCCTTTGGTGCATTACTACCCTCAACCCTTTTTCGTGGTAGATTTGTATGTACTAATTCAACTAATAATGGCGGAAATGGCATTCTACCTGATGAAGCTACAGTCATCATAAAATCCATATTAGGAGGTAGATTTTTCAACTCTACTCTTTTTGTCCATTTTAAAACTTCATACATTAAATCTGAAAAAAGGCTTTTTCTATATTTCCTACTAATTGAAAATCCATATGAGTTCTTAAATTTCGAATTTTGAATTAGTCTTATTTTAAATTTAGTTATTACTCCAAAAGACCCAGCATTTCCCCCAAGAACTGCCCAAAACATTCTATCATTGAATGTTTTAATTGAACTGTTGAGTCGAGGACGAATGATTGTTATTTTTTTACAATTGGCTAATATAATATCAAAAGATTCTATATAATCAATCAATATTCCAAAACTACGTAAAAAATGGCCATAACCACCAGTTTGTGCGTGACCACCGATAGCTACATATGGACATTCACCGTGTGGTACTATAGCATTAACATTATTTAATCTACAGGCAAGCTTGCTTAATTTGACGGCCGGGCCAATTTCTGCATGGTTACCAATTATTCGTATTTTATTAAATGCATCCAGGCTCAACATTATTGTATTTTTACCTCCTGAAGACTTTCCAGAGTATTGATGTCCTCCACTTCTTACAACTAACTTTTTACCTTTCTTTTTTGCAAATTTAATCACCAACATTATATCTTCTTCATCAATCGGATATGCTATTAAAAATGGCTTCGTTAAAGCTATATCATAAGAGGAGCTTGCATATTGTTCACTTGACTGTTCATAGCCCAAATCTTTCTTGGTATATAGCAATCCTTTAAAATTTGGAATTAACTTCGACTTTGAGAGATAAGACGCTATACTTTTATCTAATTTTTTATCAGCAAAACTACTTCGTAAATAATTAGTTTTTTTTCTACTGAATAATGGTTGCTCTATTTTATCATTGACAGAATGAACATAATATAGTATTTGAATCTGATTTTCTTTATTTAACTGAATCCGTGAAGTGACATATTCATTTTTATTAATTTTCCCTAAACCATTTGGACTAAAGGCAACACCATCATGTATTGTAGCTGAATGTTCTTTCATAAAAATACTGAATTCATCAATCGTTGAACAAGTATGACTAAAACGTTTAGTATCTATTACTTCATCATAAGAAGGTCCAGTTTCAGATAGCTGCATTACATTAATTACCTCAGTTCCTTTTGCAGTCTCTTTAAAAATATCAGATTCCTTATTTTTAACATTTTTTTCCAGTAAAGCATTAATGTATTTTATAGCTGCTTGCTTGCCTTTTTGAGAATTGCCAAATAATGAAATTCGAACTTGAGGAATATTGAATTGCCCATTATAAACTTCGAATATTATATCAATATTAGGAGCAAAATTATTTGTAAATATTTCATTAGCTATTGTTTGTATTTGCTTCATGCTAGCATAAAATAAAGTCTTTCGATACATCCATAAGGAATCTGCAGGTACAGCATTAAATGTTATTTGAGTAATGATATTATCGATTACCATACTTTGCTCCAGAGAAGAAATTCCTTTTATTTTCCGAAAATTAACATGTTCTCCATTAGACCTTTTAACAGATTTTATATTTTGAACATAATCTGACAATGAGCCTAAGGTTCTTATGAGATATGACGGCTCCTCAAAAATTAAATTTGAAACTATACTTTTATGTTCATTATCAGATATTGGAATTATAAGATTATTTTTGATTAAAACATCCGCAACTTTTCTTGATTTAACACCTGGTTCGACTTTTATAGTCCGATTTTTCACTTGTATTTTTACTAACTCAGTTAAGTTTAATACAAAATCGTTTTCTCCGTCAATAATATCATTAGTTACAACTTGTATCCCACTTCGAACATGTAGCTTCTTGTCATTCAATATTTTGATCGCGTTCGATACATCTCTACTACTTTTTGGATACCAAATTTGATGATTACCTTTTATATCAGATCTGTCCAACTTAGGGTTTAACTTAGACATTACAATCTGCCCCTTGAAGTCAATACTAATTTTTTTACTTGATTTTTTCATCTAATTTATATTCACCTATTAGTAATTCTTAAATCCTAAATAAATCATCATTAGATGAAGAAATGAAATAATTTTTCCTTAATGAGTTTGTCCATTTCTTCAACGGCAATTGGGTAGATTGTTCTCTAATTTTATTATAAAATAATTTATTTAAACCATGAATAACCCATTAAAATTCTTTTTTTCTAAAATTGAATATAGTTTAGCATATTCCCTAGAAACATGTTTTAAAATTATTTTCGAAATAATGTTTTGAAATAGAAATAATATTAAGTCGTTGCCAATTCCTTCAAGTTATGCAATAAGTCAGAATTCTTTAAATATATCAATCTATAATCATTCTAATATCCCATTATGTAACTTCCGATATTACATTCCCTGTTACTAATGTGTTGTCTCCAAATCTTTGTTAAATCCAAACTTAAAACCGAAACAAAATAATTTGGAAATCCTCTATCAGGGACAGCATTTGTATATTGGGCAACTGCTGTTACATAATGCCATCTTAAAACTATTTCTAGATTGCCAGTAAACTTTGTGTTCTCATCGGAATCACCTCTTGCACCAATTCCGGCTTTTGCAACGAACAACCATTTATTTTTCATTGGCTTTACAAATTGCAAACCAGAAACTGCGAGCCATGAATTTGGAGGTCGCACTCTATCTTCTCCTGGTTTTAAATCAAAAGTTTGATTGATTCCAAGAAAGTAATTTGAAAATATAAATTTCTTTTCTTTTGGATTGCTTAAAATTATCTCTAAATCAGCTTGAAATCCTAATGAAGGATTGTAAAGTTGTCCAATGGTTAATAGAGTAATAACTCTATCGGTATTTGTAAACTCAAATTTTAGTTGTGGAAGCACTTCAGGCTCTCCTATTGCCCCTCCTCCTTTTGGGAAAAACAATGAAGTAGCTCCTTCTAAACCAATATATTTCTTTTCACCTAGTTTATAGGCAAATCCTCCCCTAAATGACAGAATACTACCTATTCTTTCAAAGGAATTCTCTTGAAGAAAAGGGTTGACAAATGAAGCTATACATTTAAAACAATATTTATCTTCTTTTTGCTTTCCGTTTTCAGTTTGAGAAAATAAGTTAATCGAAAAAACCATTCCAATTAGTAGTAACGCAAATTTATTATTCATTGATTTGTATTTTGACTTTCTAATCATCGTCTAGAGTAGGAACTATAGAAAATAAACGAAGAACAAGTACTTTTTTTATAATGAATTTCCAACTAAATTTCGATCTTATAATTATATAAAAATCTTTATCTTTAATTCTACTTTTCATATTGACAGAATTCGACCTATCTCTATAGTTAGATAGTAAGAATATCAATTAATTTTTCATAACACTTTAAGTGAAAGAACTTTGCACTAAATAAGAGTTTTAACCATTTCTTTCTTAGAGGCATTAGAAACTCTTTCCATAGTATTAATAGATACATGAGGCCAACGAGCTCTACCAGGATGTCCATCGGGTCGACCAATAAAATCTAAGATAACATTTTGGGCATATTGCATAAATAATCTGATTTTCCCGCTTTTTGAATCCTTAACTTCGTAGATAATAAATGTAGAATTCATTGCAGTAGCATCAGCTTCTCGAACCACAAAAGGAATATTAATTATTCCACTATGAGGAAATCTATTGGCGCCAGAATGATCCAAAGTTGAATCAACTCTCAGTCTTACGACTTTTTGAATCTTACCTATTTTAGTTAAAACATTTAAAAGTGAGTGTTCTAAAAGCCTGGTTACACGAACTGGTTCAAAACCTTTGAAACCAGAAATATTTATCTTTCCTTTATAGGGGTTCTCATGAAAATGTCTATAAGGTTCGAAATAATCTATAATTACCTCTCCCGTCTCTTGGTTTATAATTGGCTCAAGGTCTATTTCATTGGGATTTTCTCCGCCGCCTACAACTACACCATTAATACTAGGAAGAAAACTTCTTAGTTGTTCTATTTTTGGATTTACAAGAATATCTTCTTGTTCTCTGAATCGACCAGCAGCTAAGAAGCTATTCCCATGTGGAATTGTTCCCAATCTAGCAATATTCATACCGTCAGTTTCATGGTCAGTCATATGAAGCCAAAGTCCAGGTTCTTTATGGATAGCTTTATTATCAAATCTATCATGTAAATTCGTTTTAGGAAAGTCTTCTGAGTCGACTTGTGTGATTTTTTGAAAATAATTCATAGCTACGATTGTTTGATCTAAGCTCCCATTATCAGGATCAGGAGTACTCCCGCGGTTAGGAACTCCTTTGTCTACAATAGAAAAATTTAGCTCTTCATTATACTGATTCATTAGTACTCTAAATCCGTTTGGAGCATCCGAAAAAGGAAGTGCCATCATATTAAATCCATACCCTTTTAATTTTCTTGTATTTTTCCAATTGCCAGGCAATAGTTTTAATGGCCCCAAATCGGAATCATTTAATTTTGCAAGGCCCGAGCTACGTCCTGCTATAATCATTTTTTTTATTTGATTTTTGTGAACTTTTGTTTTCATTTATCTGATTTTAAAGTAAAAAACTAAAGAAAAACTTTTTCATACTTTAGTCGAATTTCAACTTTTTAAATATGTTTATTTTGAATTTTGTTAATAACACCCATTTTATTTAGACCTCTTATTTAACACAAACCCTCTACTTTTAAATAGATATTAATTATTAATTCACTTAAAAACTAGCACCCAACATTATTGTATACTTTGTGTTTTTAGTAAAATTCTGAGTTATCGAGTAAGACAACTGAAGATTACGAGAATCGTATAACCGCCTCAGAAAAGATTTGAACTAGTTTTCAGTGTTTGGTTTTAAAATATTTTTGGTTCAGATCTTAATAGTCTAATGAAAAGCTAGGTTAAAAATTCAGTCTAAAAAATAGTATTTCTCGAAATCATATATAATAAATGCAAACAACAAAGTGCTGAACACATTATTACATGTTTAATCAAAATAGTTTATAAAACTTATAATAATTTAATATCAATAAGTAGTCCCAAGTATCAGTATACCCTTTGTGTTTTTGTGAAATATTGGGTTATCGATTAAGATATTGAAATTTAAGAAAATTTAGTTACACACCAAAAAAGAAATCGAATTATTCTCGATTCTAATTTATTAAAAACATTTTTAGCTTAAACGTCAATACCTTTTACAATGTCAAAATATTTTATCCCCCTTTTATATTACGAAAACGGAGAAGACTTGACACTTACACTACAATAACGGCATCAAGTAAGTAAAAAAAAATCATTCCACCAAGACCTAAAAACACGCTTTTTCATGCAGCAAAATTTCAAAATTCTAAAGAAAATATTTTTTAAAGAATTGAAAAACAAAGTTTTAAAGAATTGAAAATTGACAAAAATTTATATTAATGATTTTAAAAATATGAAAATTCTTTTCACCTTTTCTTTCGTTCCACTAAAATTTAAGCATTTAAACCGCCACAAAAAACACTCAAATCAGCATCGAAATCTAGGACTTGACATAGTTCGCAAGCACCATTTCTAAATCAAATCTCTACTAAAATTATTGTAGTCGTATTACGAAATCTAGTTGTACTATAAAAGTAAATCAAAATCTAAGTAGTGAATAAAAATTTA
>CAZXYA010000464.1:0-7521 GCA_964644655.1 uncultured Saprospiraceae bacterium
CAAAAACATTCAATTGAAAAACCAAATGCGGAAGTTATTTTTTCGTCATTACTTAACAAAGAAAAAATACAATGAATGTATTAAATAATGTCAGATTTTTGAAATGTATAAGATTTAAGCCTGTAGATAGTACTCTTGGTTCAATTCAATATGATGCTTGGCCTTCTCCGTTTTACCAACTGATTTCATTTTCTTTAAGTTGTTTAATGTTAAATAAATTTTATGATAATATTCATGTATATACCGATAAAGAGGGTAAGCAATTTTTGGAAACACAATTGAAACTTCCTTTTAAAGGAATACATCTCTTGCCTGAGAAGGTATTACCCCATTTGGATAAGTTCTACATCTTAAGTATTCAAGATCAGCCTTCTTTTTTTATAGAAAATGATGTATTTATTCATAAACCATTACCATTAAAAGAAATAGTTGATTCAATTTTTGTTTTATGTACTGGCGATAATCAAAGTGAATCTTATATGCTAGCATCAGATATTCATCATGTGCTCAATTGGAAAGGAAAATTAAAATATTATGATTTTAATACGAGTGTTCTTGGTGGGGCAGTACCTCATTTTTTTAAATCCCTTTATGCTGAATTAATTCAGAAAGAGGATACTTTAAAGAAAATAGCTGAGCCATTAGCACAAAATTATCTGATGCAATCCTATTGGATTGGGGATTATGCAGCTCAAAATAATATAACTATAAGTGCATTATTTCAATTGCCTGAATTTATCCAATATCCCTATAAAATACTTGCAAACTTTAACGAGTTTGAATATTTTAACATAAAGAATGAACAGAAAAATTTAGTCGAGACTTTGTCCAATTTACCCCTTTATCTTAAAAGCCTAAACGAGTCTTTTTATGACAAAATACTCAACATAAGAAAAGAAACTATACCTAAAGGAAATCCTTCTTTTTTTCTGCTTAGTTCACTTATCATTGATAATCTAATTTGGGAAAAGGAGCAACACGAAAATTATAATGAAGAAAAAATAGAGTCCATCATTTCCAAATGTCAAAATGAACATGTAGCCGAATTATTAAGTGATTGTTATCATTATGAAAAATCAAAAAAAGACTTCCTTGACTTAAAAAGAGTTAACAAAAAAGAATTACAAATTCATTCACCAAAATCGTCAATACAAATAACTGCTGAAACTTTAGAATTAGTTATTCGGATGAATATTGACGTAAAAATAATTGATTGTTCTTGGGATTGGCAAAGTGAGCATAAAAAATCAAAGTTTCAATTATTAAAAATCATGTATAATCTGCGTACTGAAAAAGAAATACATAGGAAGCTACTTCATTATTCTTATGAAAAGGAGAAACTATTAGAAAAAAAATTATTAGTTCAAGATATGGTACTTTTTGAGGTTTTGAATTCCCCCAAAAGTGTTTCGGACACACTTAAAGAGGCAATTAAATTTTTTAAAAAAAAAATGGATAATGATTTAGTAAGTACCTTTAATGCACACTTGATAAATAGAATTAATTATTGGGTAGCACAAAATATTTTAGAAGTTAACAAATAAATTCAACTAAAAACTAAATACAGGACAGCTTCAACGGAATCCGTTATAGTCAGTAAACAATTAAGATATTCTAGATTTTTAAGAACGCGATAAAAATAAATTCAGATTCTGTCAAAGAAATAAGATGGCTAAGTACTTCACTTTAAACGACTTATCTTATTAATGTATTTTCATTTTACTATTTAGATTGTAAAATGTTAAATAAAATCCTAATGTTTGTGGATTGTATTTTTTTTTTTATCTTTAGTCTTTCTCTATTTATTTCTTTAACTTTTAAATTCCAATCTAATGAAAAAATTGAAATTAAGTGAATTAAAAATTCAAAGTTTTGTCACTTCTTTAAATGCTGCTCACAAACAAACCGTGCAAGGTGGGGCAAGTGCAGGTGGTGCAGCTGGCTGCAATACAAATATAGGTACTGGATGTACCTTTGCTTGTAATAGCGGTAACTGTTCAGGTGGGTACGGATGTGGTGGTGGTGGTGGTGGTGGTAATACAGGTCCTGCTAATACCTCCGCATGTCCAACATCTCCTAGTAACCAATGTAACGGGAATGGCGTAACAAATCCAACTACTAAATGTGGGGCTTATTGTTAACTAAAGGAGTTAAAATTATTTTTAGTTCTAGTAATTGGGCAAAATTATTTTTATTACAACAACTATTTGATAGCTTGTATACACAATTAAATAATCTTGTTTAACTACTTATTAAGCTATCTGGAAAGTGCTTTCCAGATAGCTTTTTTATTCAAGAAAACACTAAAGAACTTTGAAAAAATAAATTTATCAAGAACCCATACGGGTGAACCTCGAAGAGGACGGGCAGCTTTTTAATGAGTTGGAAACTTATGAAAAATTAACCTATCCTCTTCGAGGTTCACAAACGATGTTTGCTCATAGTTCAAAATTCTTCTAGTAAATTTATTTTTTCAATAATACTAATATGATGAAAAAGATATTTATGCAAGAGGCATATTCCATTGCAGAAAATTTGATAGCTAAGGCACAAAAAGATCAGTTTGGAATCTATTGGGAAACGTCAATATACAATCCTCAAATTGAAGACTATAAATTATTGGCTATAACAAATATATATAATGGTTCAGCAGGAATCACTTTATTTTTTTTAGAATTATTTAATGTAAGCCAATCTAAAAAATATCAAGAAATAGCACGGGAGGGAATTGCATGGGTAGTCGATAAACATGAAAAAACAGAAGATAATAATTATTGTTTTTTGACAGGTAATATGTCAATCGTATACTTACTAATTAGAGCTCACGAAATATTTGGTCAAAAAGAATATTTAGAGAAAGCCTTACAAATTGCTGAAAAAAGTAAGATTTTTTTTCAATTTAAGGATTGTGAATACTTAAATGGTACTGCTGGGACTATTCTTTCCTTATTACATTTGTATGAAGTTTCAAAGCAAAATTGGCTGTTAGCATATATTCAAGAATTTTTACATCAACTGTTAAAAAAAGCTATTATTGATAAAAATGGTATTTATTGGGATAGGAAACACGACCAAATTAAGGGCTTATGTGGTTTTTCACATGGAGTTTCAGGAATTGCTTATGTTTTCTTAATTTTGGCTTCCTATTTTGATACTAAATCATTGGTTTGGCTTGCTGAAAAAGCCTTTGAATATGAAAATCAACACTATTCAAAGGAAAATGGAAATTGGGCTGATTTTAGAAAAGGAATATATTTTAAGAAAAATGAACAGGAGTTTGAAGATGCTTTTAATAATGATGATAAATCTTTCTTTGAAAAACCCGACTTTATGACTGCTTGGTGTCATGGAGCTCCTGGAATTGGCTTGGCAAATCTTCAAGGATTTAAAGTCACAAAGAAAAAAGAATATTGGGATAACGTAATTATTGCAGTAGAGACCATTTTGAGTCAAATAGACTATAGGAATAGCCCTACTATTTGTCATGGTATCTTAGGAAATATAGAGCTTATCTTAGAAGTCTATCACTTTACTAAAGATGAAAAATACCTAAAAAGTGTTCAATCAATTGCGGAAAAAGTGATAACCCGTAAGAAAGAATTGGGTTTTTATCAAAAAGGATCACGTATAGCTAAAGGAGAGGAGGATGGTTTATTTTTAGGTAATGCAGGTGTAGGCTATTTTTATTTACGTTTAACACATCCATCTGTTCCATCTATCTTAATGCCTAATATTAGAAAAAGAAAGGTTAATGGCAAGCTTGACGGTTTCACCCTTTCTAGCATTAAGCGGACTTTGATTTCCAGCCGATTCCCTAGAACCATAGCGCTAATCGAGACTCAATATCCAGAAGAATTCAAATTATATTTGGAAGCCGAAGATAATCGAAAAGGTTTACCATTCTTAGACGCTTGGTTGACTTTCGTCAACCAGCTTATTAATACCTATCCACGAGCAGAACAATTAGTCGATATTTTTGGCTTTGAACATTTTAAATTAAATCTTGATTTTGATAATAAATCATTTGCTTATTCTGATTATAAGGCTAAAAAGTATAATCAACTAGCTTTACAACACTTAAAATTGCAAGATAGAGAGCTAATTCAAAAGGTAGTTTTTACAAATATAGACTTAGTTATTAAAGATGTAAAATGGGATTGGAGTAATAAAGAGCTAAGTAGAAAATATGGGAATCAAAATATTCCTGCTGCGTCATTAAAAACACTTTTATTACCTAAATTTGATGAGGTTAAAGAACTAGGAATTGCGGATGATTTCTTACTAATAGTCTTGGAGGCTTTTCAAACACCAATGGAGCTAGAAAAAGCGATGAATAAAATTATTTTAAATTTTGGAACACTAAGTGATGAAGAAAAACTTCTGGCTAATGCGGCAATCCTGAATCAAATAAAGGAAGCGATTGCTGCTGAGTTATTATTATTCCAAATGTAGGGTACATAAACAAGACTAGTATTTATTCTTCTAATATCAAAAATTATTGGTTTTATTTTATAATAACTGACATTCACGAGTTGTAGAAACTGACTTTTTTAATCTAACTTTGGTGCTATCTGATGACCAAGTGTGCAAAGACATATCCCGTTTGCGAACGATTTGCCTTGCTGCTTACTCCGCTGCGTTATTAGGAAGCGATAAGGCTGGATTGTCTAAGATTTTAAAAACTTATGAATGTAAGAGAATAAGACAATTAATTGCCCAATCCTAATTGTTCTTTAACTAAATTATAATAGGAACCTTTGAGCCTTACTAATTCTGAATGATTCCCTTTTTCAATGATTTCTCCATTTTGTAGCACTACAATTTGATCGGCATTAATGACCGTACTTAAGCGATGAGCTACAACGACTACCGTTTTACCTTTTAGGAAAGTATCTAATTTCTTCATTATTTCCTTTTCATTTTCAACATCTAAAGCATTAGTTGCTTCATCAAAGAAAATATATTCAGGATTTCGATAAACTGCTCTCGCAATCAAAATACGTTGTTTTTGTCCTTGACTCACTCCCTGCCCCTCTGCGCCAATTTCAGTTTGAAAACCCAATGGAAGCCTATCTACAAAGGATTGAATATTAGCGACCTCACAAGCATGTTGTAGTTTAGACCAATCTATTTCTTCTTCGCCTAATGCAATATTTTTAGCTATGGTATCACTAAAGATGAATCCGTCCTGTAGAACGGAGCCGCAATGATCTCTCCAAAACCTTACGCTCATATTTTTAAAACGGAAATTGCCAATTCGAATATCTCCTGATTGCGGTTTATAGAAACTCAGTAAAATCTTAATTAAGGTTGTTTTTCCACTTCCACTTACGCCGACTATGGCTGTAGTTTTATTTTGAGGAATCGTAAGAGATATATCTTTTAATACTTTTTCGCCTCCAGGATAAGCATAGCTAATGTTATTGATATAAATAGATTGATCTTTAGGTAGCTGTTTTAACTTCTGGCTTATATTTTCTTCTTCATCAGCATGGTCATGAATTTCTCCTAATCTCTCTAAACTTATTTTCGCCATTTGAAAGGAATGAATAAAACCTATCAGTTGGGTAATTGGCGCATTAATCTGTCCTATAATGAATTGGATAGACAGCATCATACCAAAAGTGATTTGACCGTTTATGACCGCCATAGCCGTTAAATAAGTAATAAAGATATTCTTAGATTGATTAATGATTATGGTTCCAACTTGTTCATATTGAGTTAACGCTAAGCCTTCTTGTCTCAAAAAGAACAACTTAGCTTGTAAGCGTTCATATTCCCATCTTTTTATTTTTTCTGAATTATGTAATTTAATTTCTTGCATGCCAGTAATCAACTGAATTACACTAGACTGATTTAATGCAGCATGGTCAAACATTTTAAAATCATGATCCCTTCTTCTCTTCAAAAAGAAAACTATCCAAAGAATATAAATAATGCTCCCCACTAGGAAGGCCATATATATCTTTAAGCTGTAAACAATCAGTACCCCACTAAATATAATTAAGTTAAAAATGGAAAAGAAAAAATTTAAAGCATTGGAGGTTAGGAAGGTTTCTATTCGGCTTTGATCGCTGATTCGTTGCATAATGTCCCCTGTCATTTTGCTATCAAAAAAAGAAATCGGCAATTTCATCAACTTTTTGAAAAAATCAGATAAAATAAAAAGATTTAATCGAGTATTAATATGTAGCAAAATCCAACTTCTAATAAAATCTACACTTGCTTGACTTAGGGTAATGACCAACTGCGCAATAAGAATTAGATTTATAAAACTTGGATTGTTTAGGTTAATTCCAACATCTACAACAGATTGAGTTAAGAATGGTAATACTAGCATCAATAAACTACCAGTTATCATTCCTAATACTAATTGGAAAAAATATCTTTTGTAAGGTTTTAAATAAGATAAAACAAAACTCCAGCTAACCCTATCTACTTTATCATTTTCATTGCTGTAAAATTCTGGGGTAGGCTCTAACACCAAAGCTATTCCTGTAGCTTCTTCTCCTACTTTGTGGTTCAACCAACCATTTTTAAATTCTTCAAAGGTATATTCAATTAAACCATAGGCAGGATCAGCCACTTTAACTCGTTTTCTGGTAAATCCATGAACTACTACAAAGTGGCGCTTTCGCCAATAGGCTATAAAGGGTAATGGAAAATAGTCTTTAAGTTTATCGAAAGTAGTTCTAGCAGATAAAGTAGAAAAACCTATTTCTTCTGCTGCATCACTAAGTCCAACTAAATTAGCTCCCCCTCTATTGGTTTGCGCTAAATCCCTAAGTTTAGTTATAGAATGGGTTTTCCCATAAAATTTAGCAACCATTAATAAACAAGTTGCACCACAGTCTCTTTGATACAACTGCTTAAGAAAAGGAAATTTTTTTTTCAAAATACTATTATTTTACTTAGATTATCAGAAATTTGCGATATGAATCCAAGTCTCAAAATTGATTCGAGATTAAAGATATTCTTGTTTTTACTATTTGCTCTATTTAAGATTAACTCTACACTATTAGTTAGTATTAGCATCGTCTTCAATTTAAATTACTTAGGCAATTCTTTTGACTTATTTAAAAGAGAAACGCTAATTTAATTACAAAATTTTAACTTAGCATAAAGTTATAATTTTTCTCATTGCCTTTTATTCAATAGTTCGTGAAGATTTTTAAAAAATATCATTGATAGTCAATGAGTTGTGAGGTTGAATTAGTTTAGGGTTAATAAAACAAAAGTGTGGGTACTACGAATCGAACCCACACAGCCAAATTATTAATTTAGAAACAGTATTTAATATCCGTGTACCCATAATCCGTGTATCATTTAGTCTTTTTGGTACACGGATTATGGGTACATGGATATTATTTTATTTCTATTCCTTCACGAATCATTGTTATTAGTACACTATAATTTAAATAAGTTAACTTGGTTTATAGCAACTAAATTTTATGAAAATATATAGAGAAATAACCCCTTTAAATCAAGGAGATATTTACACGATAGCTAGTTACCCCAATG
>CAZXYA010000465.1:0-7513 GCA_964644655.1 uncultured Saprospiraceae bacterium
AAATACAAGATTGAAAACATAAGAGGATGACCAAAAAGGAAAAATGGGATAGTTTGAAAAATCTCATAGTAGTTTACGGTTTGGTGAATAATAAAATATGAAATCTAATTGTTATTTTGATCGTACAGATAGAGCTCCGCCGTTGAAGAGTCGGGATGACTTATCTGGTGCAATAATTATTTTGACCAAAGCATCTGCTGTGGAGCACTGCTTTAGTAAATTTTAAGCATAGAGGTTCTATTAAGCCAAAAGATATAACTCAGTCTATTGACTATTGCAATAATAGAAACCATGATAATTGGTGGACTGCACCAAATCGAAATATCGCTGAATGAAGTAGGGAGGGGGGAACTTCAGGCAATAAGAATACGATAAAATAAACCTTCTATGTCATTGAGGACCAGCTTATTACATAAGCATTTCTCAATGAATGAATGCTGAGTTTAGAATCAACGATCTCATTGATTTCAACAGTGTTAGAATGTTTATGGCTACCTTTTTGGTAACCTAATAATTGAAGTGGTGTATATGATTTGGTAAAAGAGGAAGTTTAATGTTTTAGTTTTCTCATTTAAATAGTTTTGTAGCCTTGTATTTAACAGGCAATGTTTAAGTTGGATGGGGGAGGTTGTATTGGATTTAAACAAAATAAATTGTAAGATTTTTATCAAAAGTAGCAATTATGTTTTGTAATATTCTCAAAATTGTTTGGTTTAAGCGTTTCTTCATCCTATTTACCTTTTTTATCTACCTATCTATATTTTTTATCTAACCATAATACCCATTTTATCCTACTAACTTTCAAAAAATAACAATTTTCTACTTTTAGGGGTAAAAATGAATATAGAGTAGACTTTATTCGGCACACGGTCCTCCCATGCAAAATCTTTTCGAATAAAGTCTAGTATATAATTTTACTACTTTACCCGAAGGTATTTAACAATCTCCCTCACTTGGCATCCCGTCCCTTCGGGTTCAGAAGCTTACACTTCTTCATGCTATTTGAGGTAAATGGGGTAGGGGTGAAGGCAGCTTTTTCAGCGGTTTTCAAAATCGTCGAGTAGAGCTGGAGCAAGTTCCTAGATATTTAGACAGGAAATTGATTTAATATGTCATGAAAAAGACATTAATAAAAAAGAAAATGAATAATAGTATACAAAATAAAAAAGGAATTAACTATTTTTGACTTTTAAATTCTTTCCTCATATTAGCTCAGCAATTTTAAACAATTTTAAGTAAAATATTATTGACTTAATAATTTACTATCATAAGATTCATCATCCATATTAGATATTGATAGTAAATCTTATGATAGTAAATTATCAAGCAAGACTATTTGCGTATTTTGATTCCCCCCCTTAGTAATTTCCCTTTTTAAACCATGACACTAGCACCTTGCTAGTGATAATTTACTGTGGAAGAATAATTTCCGTATTTGAAGGCTGTTATCGTTGAAACTGTATTGGGTTAAAATTCCGATAGCTGTGCTATGTCTGTAGGCTTCCCATCCCTTCGGGTTCAAAAGCTTACGCTTTTTCATCCATTATTTAGTTTCAAATTTAATTACCTATAAATGGGAATTTATTTTCACCCGTTACTTAGCACTCTAATATTTTTTCATTGAAAAACTACAGCATCCAAATGGAAACTAAAATAAATAAGAGAAAACGAACTACTATGAGAAAAATAATAACCCATCTAATATACTTTATATTAATAACAAACATAGCTTATGCTCAACCTTCAGAGGATGTGTTCTTTAACTATTTGAATAAGATAAATTTAGAAAGTAAAACGGCGATTATTGAGGCTCAAACCAAAATAGATTCATTAGAAGAAACAACTACAATAGAGGTACTCATTCAGCTGCATGAAAAATGTTTAGTTGCTGCTCAAAAAATAGAGAATGATTCGCTTTCTTATAGAATAGCCAAAAAATTGGGTCCCTATTATAATGAAGTTCATGATTTTCAAAAGGCAGAAGAATGTGCCCAATTAGCATTGACTTACTTAAAAAAAGACATATCTTATCAACATCTATCAAATAATTCGCTAAATGGAATTATTCTACTACTAGCACTTTTCTTTGGTTTATTATTTAATGATTATTACAAGATTCGAGCTCGAAATAAGCATATGAATAAGCAGCTTAAGAAGAATAAAACAAAAGAAAAGCAAATAAAAAAAACAGGCAAAATTGATGGACAGAAAGATGAAGTTTTCACTAATATAGCCCACGAATTACAAACCCCACTAAGTATTATTAATGGATATAGTGAGCAACTATTAAGGTCAGAAACAATTAGTATCAAAGATAAAGAGTCTTTAGACATTATTTTGAAAAATGGTAATCATCTATTGTCTTCCATTCATCAAATGCTAAAAATTAGCGCTTCTGATAAACAAGCTCATCCAATTCCATTAAATCATATTTTGTTTTCTTTACAACAATTGATAGCTTATATTCTACCGAATTATCAATTTTTAGCTAGTAAAAAAAATATAGAGATAAATGTTGAAAATTTCGATACAGCACCAATGCTTTATTCTAATGTGCTTAAAATTGAAACTATTTTAAATAATTTATTGTCTAATGCCATAAAATATACCGAGAAAGATGGTGTTATTCATTTGACATATTCGGAAGTTGATGGGAAGTATCACCAAATTGAAGTAAGAGACAACGGAAAGGGTATCTCAGAAACAGATTTACCGCATCTTTTTGAACGATATTATCAATCTAATGATGCTGAATCTGGAAATAGTTTTGGCATAGGTCTATCCATTTGTAAGGAATATATTGAATCTTTGTCTGGAACGATTTTAGTTAAAAGCGAAGTAGGGGTAGGCAGTGTTTTTACGGTCCATTTTCCAAAAAACAATCTCCAAATATTACCTAAAAGTAACCACCAAATATTACCTGAAACAGAGTTAGTATCTACTAGTAAACCAAAGATGCTCAATCGCCCGTCTTTACTAATCGTAGAAGATAATATTGATTGGTGTAAACATTTAGAAACGATTTTAAAGGACGATTATAATTTAGTATTTGTGCATGATGGGAATCATGCCTTAACTTATCTAAAAGAGCATACCCCTCTTTTAATTATTACCGATTGGATGATGCAAGGAATGAATGGTATTACCTTTGTAGAACAGTTGAAATTATCAGATGACCATAAGCATTTACCGCTTATGATGCTAACTGCAAGAAGTCTTGTTTCTGATAAAATAAAAGCTTTGCGAGTAGGGGTAGATGATTATTTGGTGAAACCTGTTTCGGAAGAGTTATTAAAAAAACATATCCAAGAACTGATAGTTTTTAAAGAAAACCAAAAATCCATATTTTCCCCTTATTTACTAGATGAACGAAATGAGGATAATCTTAAACTATCTCCAAGTGACCAAGCATGGTTGCTTAAAATTGAAGAAATTATATTTCCTTTAATTAAGGATTTTGATTTGAATCTCAAAGATATTTCTTCACGTTGTAATATGGATAGCACTACTTTAAATCGGAAAATAAAAGCGATTACTGGACAAACGGCAAAAAGATATATTCAAGAAATAAGGTATTGGGAGGCACGCCGATTGCTAGAAACAGGCGTTTATGATACCGTAAAAGCAGTGGGTTTTTCCGTAGGATTTAAGGATACAAAATATTTTTCTCAGAAATTTAAGGAAAGATTTGGGAAATATCCTAGTAGCTATATTAAACCTAAAACTTATCAGACTCTTTAATTTCTATGATAAAAGCAAACGTTCAAGAACGCATTTATCGGAGAATTAGAATCTAATTTAGAAACTGCTCAAAAAAGAATGCAGTTTTATAGATATTCTATGGATATTATTAGTGACTTAGCAAAGGAGACAGTAGGAATCGATCTTTTAAAAAAAACTGGACAGGAATTGCTAAGAAGGTCAAGGACGAAAACATAGCAAGCATTAAAAGGATGTAAGCTTTTAAGCTAATATGGAATTTGACGCAGTGAACTAGTCTTAATTGGCACGTGCACATCTTACTTAACATAATTTTAATTATAGGTCCAGTTTTTTACTTAATCTGTTAACCTATTTTAGGACAATTCAAAAGTGTTTCTATAAGTGGGAGAAAATGAGTCTCATAATTATTATGGGGACTCAATATCCAGCGTTTTATTTGTTTGATCTTACTGGCAAATTTCTTTCGACCAGGAAAAGCTTCTGCTATTCCCGATAGGCTACTTTTTTTACTCCTCATTATCCCATACATCAGATTGATAAGCTTTTTTGCTCTTTGCAATGCTTGTCCATATAAATTATTTGGGTATATGCTGAATACAAATTTTTTAATAGTTTTGTATAAATCTTTCATATTAGTGGGCTTTTTTCTTGTCAGGAAAAATTTTTAGCCCACTAATTTTATTCTTTTTTACGACTTTTTAGTATCTTCTTTTTTTTGTGTACCCCTATGAAATTGATATCCCTTTTGCTCGGTTGCGAAGCAGCCGAGCAGAGTAACAAGAAACTTCTAAGTCCTCATTTAATTTAGTAATCAATTAAAAATAATTTGAATATGGCAATAGTTAATAATATACCGATTATCATAGGCGTTGGACAGATAACTGAACCAGTATCAACAGACCTGACAAGTGCCTCCTCTCATGCAGATTTAGCAGGAAAAGCAGCATTAGCAGCATTGAAGGATGCTAAAGAGGGTACCAACCTAGCCCAATACATAGATGTAATCGCTGCTACTAAAACTTTTGCTGACTCTTCTCCTGCTCATCAATCAAAAACAGGCAGAACCAATAACTTTCCTCGTTCTATTGGAAATCGTATTGGAGCTAATCCTACGTCAGCTATTTATGCCACTATTGGAGGCGATTCTCCACAAAGACTGGTTAATGAATTTGCCGAAAAATTAGCCAAAGGAAGTTATGAAATGGTATTGATTGCTGGTGGAGAAGCCATAGCGAATATGAAAGCAGCTAAAAAGTATAAAGTAGGACTAGATTGGTCAGAAAATGTGGAAGGGCAATTAACAGATAGAGGCATATCTTCTGGAAAATTGGGTACCACTACCGCAATTATGCACCAATTAATTCTACCAATGCAATACTATGGATTGATGGAAAACGCTCGTAGAGGGTCACAAAAAAAAGACCTATCTACTTATTCTCTAGAAATGGGAGAAGAATTTAGCAAATTGTCTACCGTTGCTAATAACAATCCTTATGCAGCTTTTCCAACAGCTTATGATGCCGAATATTTAGCTACACCGAGCAAAGAAAATCCTTTAGTGATTGCTCCTTATACCAAAAAATTGATTGCCAAAGACCGAGTAAATCAAGGTGCAGCGGTGCTATTAACAACTGTAGGAAAAGCAAAAGAACTGGGTATTGATGAAAGTAAATGGGTCTATCTTCATGGCTATTCAGCTACCAAAGAAAGGGTGTTATTGGAGCGCCCAAATTTAGGCCAATCTAAAGCTATGGAGCAAGTCCTTTTAGGAGCAATGGAAAACGCTGGAAAAACGAGTGAAGAGATTCAGTATTTTGATATATACAGTTGTTTCCCAATTGTAGTAAGTGAAGCAAGAGAGATTTTAAAAATTCCAAAGGAAGACCCACGTTCCTTAACCCAAACGGGTGGGTTGCCTTATTTTGGCGGACCAGGGAACAATTATACGACACATGGGATTGCTTCATTGGTAGAAACCTTGCGTAAAGATAGAGGTAGTTTTGGAATGGCTTATGGCAATGGTGGCTGGATGTCTAAACATGCAGTAGGCATTTACTCCACCACACCTACAAAAGGAGAATGGCAAGCACAAGATAGTAGTGCCTATCAAACAAAAGTAGACGAACAACCTACGTTGACTATAAATGCTCACCCAGAAGGAGCCGCCATCTTGGAAACTTATACTGCACATTACTTTAAGGGTTTTCCTGTTAAAGCAATCATCGTAGGAAGGCTCAAAAAGACCAACGAACGATTTTTTGCGACTGCTCCAATGGGAGATACGGAAACCGTGCAAGAATTAGTAAAAGGAGATTCCATTGGAAGAACCATTTATGTAGAAACCGACCCGAAAGGGAATCGTTTTTCATTTGAACAAGCGGGACTGGCAAAGTTCCGACCTAAAGTAATTGATACTTTTCAAGACAACTATAAATTCTGTACCGTCGAAAAGCAAGGATGGATACTGAAAGTAACCATTAATCGACCAGAATTGCGCAATGCTTTACACCCACTTGCCAATGAAGAATTAGCAGGCGTTTTCAATGCTTTTGAAAAAGATAAAACCCTTAGAGTCGCCATCTTGACAGGTGCAGGAGAAGAATCCTTTTCAGCTGGCAATGACTTAAAGTATATGGCATCTGGTAATCCCGTATGGATTCCCAAAGCAGGATTTGCTGGAGTAACTAGTCGCACTAATCGAGTGAAACCTATTATTGCGGCAGTAAATGGCTTGGCACTTGGTGGCGGCTTAGAAATAGCCATGGCTTGTGATATTATCGTAGCGGCAGACCACGCACTTTTTGGATTACCTGAAGTAAAAGTCGGGCTATTTGCAGGGGCTGGCGGTGTACAAAGACTGTCTCGTCAAATTGGTATAAAACCAGCGATGGAAATGATGCTTACGGGGCAACCCATCAACTGCGAAAAAGCATTAGCCCTTGGATTAATCAACTATGCAGTGCCTAGCAATCAGTTACTGCAAAAAGCGGAAGCCATCGCTACTTTTATTACCCAAGCTTCTCCCGATGCCATTCGCAGTACCATGCAATTATTAAATGAAACTTCCAAATATGCTAGCACCGATGAAGCTGTAACTGCTCCACATACTGTTTTTGACAATTTAATCAATGGGGATGATTTCTGGGAAGGACCAAGGGCATTTGCTGAAAAACGAAAACCTAAATGGGCTTTACAGGAAGTTGAATAAGGAATGCGATGAAAATAACTTTGCATTATTGCTCGGCGGCTTCGCCGCCTCGCAAAAGGGGGATTAGGGGATGACTGAAGTCTGTGGTTCATAAAAAGGCGCCATTTCTTCCATTGGTACATGGAGGAGTATCCGATTGCTCAAGTATATAGAGATGTTCGAGCGGGGACAATTGCAGGTGGTACTAGTGAAATTATGCGAGAGATTATCTCAAAAATGAGTTTGGATGGAATCTCCTATCAAAAGGCTTATTAAGAACCGAAAATCAGGACAATCATAAAACAACTCATTCGATTGTTGCCAATTGAAAAAACTAACACCCAATTACCCTACAAGGAGTATCAGAAAATGATGCATGATTGGACACTTTTTTATGTATCAGAGCGGGATGAATGAATGATTTAGCCGCTTATTTATAATCTAAGTTGCGGAGAATGGAGAGTAGAGAAGGGAGACAAGTTCAAAGAATTGTCAAAAATTGGATAAATTTTCAATAAATTTTAGGTTCCTAACTGGACAGTAGGCAGTAAAGCCCTGATTTTCAATACTTAAATTTTGCAAAAACACAGTTATTTGAACAGT
>CAZXYA010000466.1:0-7508 GCA_964644655.1 uncultured Saprospiraceae bacterium
CAGCCCATCCGCAAGCGGTTCACAAACATTGTTTGTTCATGTGTCAAAAAATCCACTTTCTAATTTCTCTTAACACCCTTATTTCAAAGTAGATAATTCGAATTTCACAGATTTATGATGTAGGATGTATGCTTTCCGATTTTCGGGAAATTTTATCCCTAATTCTGAATAGTCTAGTGATTCTGGCATTAAAGGGTTGACCTTTTAAAAGGGTTGTCAGTTGTCGGTTGTCAGTTAGATTCGCAACTAAGGAACTGATAACGGATGACTGACACCTCTTCTAAATAAACTGGTATTTATTTAATGATTATAACTAATCCCTTTTTTATATTCTGCCTTTAATATATCCTTAAATACCTTCTCTACTTTTTCTACTTTGGGTTTACTTACATTAGCGATATATGGATTATTTTGATGGCTTGGATAATAATCTTGATGATAGGCTTCCGCTACCCAAAATTCTTTATATGCCGTCACTTTGGTAGCAATTGGTCGCCCTAATATTTTGGAGTCATCTAATGATTTAATATATTTTTCTGCCAATGCTTTTTGAGTACCATCATGGTAGAATATCTCAGAACGATAATGTGGGCCACGATCTGGTCCTTGTCGATTAACTTGAGTGCCGTCATGAGCAACATAAAAGACTTCTAAAAGTGTTTCAAAAGAAACTACTTTTTCATCGTAATAGATTTGAATAGATTCTGCATGTTTAGTATGCCCACCAGCAACTAGTCGATAAGAAGGATGCTTAAGTTTACCTCCAGAATAGCCACTAATGACTTCTTTAACGCCTTCAATTCGCTCAAAAGAAGCTTCTGTACACCAGAAACAACCACCAGCGAAAGTCGCAACAGCATATTGATCGAATCCTTTCCCAGCAATATAATCTGCAATTGCCGGAACTTCTTTTAAATTAGGGTCAGTCTTTAATGCAGTTCCTTGCTGCTGTCCACAACTAGTCGCTACTAAACTGAGAACCGCTACGAAACAAAAAATTATTTTCTTAACCATGTATTTGAGATATTTATATTTAATGAAAAATAAGAGGCTGTTTCATAAGTCCTAGCATTTAAATGCTTTGTTTTTTGATACAGACTCAATCACGTTAAAACGCTAAGATTAAGTTATAATACACTACAAATTTACAGTTTATCTATCACAGAATCATAACGAAAAAGTAAAGTTTCAACCATATTAAGATAACAAAAGTTTATGGGTAGAAGGGCTAAGCTTAACATAATGTCTATTCCTTGACAGGCAAAAAAGGTTTTAAAGGTAATCAGATTGAAAATTGACATTTGTTAATTTGTTCAAAATCTGTAGCTAACTATTTTTTTAGCTACGGATTAAGTTAGGAATGAATTAAAATTAAAATGACAATTAAAATTAAAATCACTACTGACAATCAATAAGTTGCAATTTTAAAACGTAAAGTTATTTTTGAATCGTTCCTTAGGTACGGATTTTATCACTTTTTTATCTGACGCATTATAGAGCCTTCCTATTCATAGAAATTAGGAGATTTTAAAAGGTAAGGTAAGCTCTTTTTCCATCAAACTAACATTTCCCTCATGGAATTTTTTCATAATTTTGGGGAAGTCATACTGTTCCATTAATAGATTAAAATCAAAGGGCCTTTTTTCTTGAATAGCCCTTCTTAAGGTAGTAATGTAATCGTAAGCAGCTGCCTGTCTTTTTAAAATTTCTTGTGCAGATAGTGCTACATCACCGTGACCTGTTACGAGTATCTTTGGAGTGTGCTTACTAAGAATAAGTTGAACTTTTGCTAATGTTGCTTCATAGGCATAACTACTATGGTAGATATAAGGAAACTCAATATTACTTAAATAATCTCCTGCTATCCATATACCCAATGGGGCTATTATAGTAAAAATGCCATCTATATTATGACCAGCAGCGAGGTAGAATGTTAAGGTAGTTTCACCTATTTGGACTTGTTGACCATCTTCTTCAATAACTATATCTACTATCGGATAATGTATCGGATAATTTCTTTTGATATAATTTTCATCATCCCAATCATTGATTTGTTGTAAGATACTAGCCTTATCCTTGTTGTCTACAAAGGCTTGACTGGCAATGACCCGAGCATTCGGAAAGGCTCGATAACCAATAATATGATCATAATCAGAATGCGTAAATAAAAGATAAAGGGGCTTATTACCTTGCTTACGTTTAACTACTCGTTGAATATTTTCAATTTCAATGGGTAGCCAATTAGGGTCTACTAATAATAATAAATTGTTGGTTTCAATTAAGGTAGACGTGGTTCTGAAAAGCGCACTTTCAAAAACAGTCAACTGTGGTGTTTGGTATTGAATCGAATTCATGAAATTGATTTTCCACAAGGTATTACATTTTTAGGATTATTAACTGGTAGCACAACCTGATCCGATTTATCGGTAGACTTCAGTCTGTTTGGGATATAGATCTGAAGACCTGTTCTAGTCAAAAAAAGCCTATTTCTCTAGTGTTTCTTAGCCTCAGTAGAAGATTTTTTCTTTATTCAAAGAAAAATTATAATTTCGGCTTTAGCCCTACTTTACTCAGTTAATCATCTTTTCACTTTTTCATTTATCTGGCATGAAGACACTTTTATACTTTATCTTTAAAATAGTTGTATTACTTTCTCTGCCTTTTATCTGCTTGGTAAGGGGAGCTGTTTATTTATATGAGTCCCAAGATTATGGCTCATGGATCGCTATTTTTGGTGCGGCGGGCATTACTACTTTTTTGTTGATTGTTTATATGCTTTTCTTTTATGGCAGTTTAACTGGAAAGATGGGAAGTTTAAAAAGAAAATTAATCTTGTCGCTTATTCTAGTACTAGGATATGGCATTCATGCCCTCTATTTTTTTTCAGAACAAAATGCTAAACATAATTCCATACAAAAAGAATTTACTAGCCTCCACCCTATTCTCCGTTTAAGTATCAGTACCATTATCCATTTAGATGAAGGATTGATTATGACAGATGCCAATCGCCAGCCAGAAGATTATCGTAAAATGGGTTTAAAATCCAAGAAAAATTCTTTGCATTATAAACAACAAAATGGCTTTGTACATGCCTTTGATGTCCGTACTAAAAACCGTAGTTGGGTTAGGAATGGTTTATTACAACTCTATTTTAAAGCAATGGGTTTTAATACTTTAAGGCATGGCGGAACAGGTGATCATTTGCATATTTCTTTGAAAAGTAGGGATAGACCTTGGGCTATATAATATGACAAAAATCAACCTCAATCTCAACTGCAATCTCAATTCCCGTCGAAGGTGGTATAAATTTGAATAGAGCATTAAATAAAAGATGGATAATTGATTTTTAGAAGACAGAAGTCGGACCGTCAATTTCATTAACTGACAGCAGGTATTATCTGATTATTTGAAGTTGAGGTTGAAGTTGATTTATACTAATTTCTATTAACCACAAATTGCCTAGTAATTTGTCCCTCCTCCGAGGTCAATCGTAGAAAATACAAACCTGCTGGAAAATCAGCTATTGGAATAGTCACTTTTCCAGTATAAAAAGCGGTCCAATTTTCCCTTAAAAGAGCTTGGCCCAAACCATTATAAATGGTCATAGCCAAATCTGTATTTGCTAAAAATTCGTAATCTACAAATAGACTATGATTCGCAGGATTTGGATAGAGGTTAATGTTTTTTGCCCAAGCTGGTTCTTGAAGGGAACTAGAAAAATCAACCAAATCCAATTGAAAAACAAATCCCTCTTTCGACCAATGGTCATCCCAATAAATATAATAGACGCTACCACTATCAACAATAAGTTCCTCTTCCAAAATAGACGCTCCGCTTGAACCACAACCATCATCATTCTGTCCAATTATCTGGGAAACGGTACAGCCTTCTTCAAAAATAAATAGTCTGGTATTCACATTATTTTCACAAGCATTAATCGCCAATGCCTTATTTTCTTCAGGTATATATTGATACCATTTGGCACTTACTGCATCCGAAAAGGCAGCACCAACTCCTGTCAGGCTATCCACTTGATGTTCACCGACGGTAATGGGAATAGCGGTTTCACAAGTAGCCCCTTCACCTGAATTTTCTGCAGGTTCAAAAGATAAATTCCAAGTAAATCCATCTTCACTTTGTCCATTATCCCAATAAATGACATAAGAAATACCAGCTGTCGCAACCGCTTCTATAATTGAAGCTGTTTGACCACCTTTCCCGTCTGCACAATTATCTTCTGCAGCATTGATAATTTGCAAACCAGCTGTATTTGAACAATCATCTAATAACATAATTACCAATCGGGTATCTCCTCCACCATCGCAGGAACTAACGGTAAAAACACCTGAGGTAGTTGGCTCAAAACGATACCAAGCGGCAGCAGTTGCCCCTTGAAATACCGCACCATTTCCAGAAAAACCAGTTACTTCATAAGTCCCTGCCGATACAATTAAAGCATCTTCGCAGGTGGTATTTTGAGCGATGTTTTGGGTAAAGGAAAAGAAGAGGAGAAACAGGGTATTAGAAAAGAAGAGGGAATAGCTGTTCATGGGTATTCAAATGTTCGGTTTCGGATAAAATTTGCAAATAAAGGGGTTTCGCAAAAAATAACTTACGCAAACGAACTAGGAGGATTCAAAACGGGTTGAATGGATTAGAGAGATTCAAACGCCTGCCTGCCGTAGGCAGGGATTTTCCTTAAGTTGTATATTTATTATTTACGTAGGTTATTTTTTCATTTTCCCTAAAAGAGCAAAATTGCAGTAATTTAATTAACTCAAAAAGGAATATTAAACTAAATAACGTTTATGCGACAAAGGTTTTAGTAGGCGGTGACCACTAGTCACTTAATGGAATTGTGGTTATTTTCCTCAAGTTTCACTTCACTAATCCATTATTAACCGCATAAATAATCAACTCGGAAGCGGTATTTATTTTTAATTTTCGCATAATATTTTTTCGGTGGGTATAGACCGTATGTGTACTTAAGTTTAGTTTACTAGCAATTTCTTTAGCTATCAGTCCCTGAGCAGCCAATTGAACTATTTCTATTTCTCGGACAGTCAAGGGTGTTGGCGCACAATCTTCAACGGTAGGGGAAAAAGATCGTTCAAATACATAATCCATGACCTTTTTACAAAAATATCGCTGTTTCTTAGTCGCCGCAAAAATGCCCTCTATAATTTCTTTTTCGTCACAAGATTTAGTTAAAAAACTAGTCACTCCCGACTCTAACACTTCATAGATACTATCTTTTTCATTATCTGCACTTACTACTAAAATACCTGTATCAGGGTAATTGGTTTTTAATAACTTTACGGTTTCAACACTAAAGTTATTGGGTTGGTTATAGTCCATAATAACCACATCAGCTGCTGCTGTTTCCATTAAAGCCAATAAATGGGATTCATTGGCTGCTTCTCCCAGAATATTAATCCTATCATGTTCACTCAAGATATGGTTTAAGCCTACTCTGATAAGATATTGGGCATCAGCTAATATGACAGAAATTTCGGACAATAGTAAGGTTTGAAGAATGAATTATTCATTAAAAATAAAATATAGCTGCGAAAATACATATCCTAGGGCAAAACTTCCAATATTATTTAGAATTAGTTTAAATAAAAATAAAGTAACTCTTCTTGGTTCCCTACTCTACCCTACTAAAATTATTTCGTTTTTTGCCGCTGTGTAGCAAAAACAAGGGGAGTTTTGAGAGTAGATAACAATTTAACGATAGGATAACTACCTCCCTAGCTAAATTCGATTATATTTGCAGTTATTTTTGAAAATTGTCCTGATATAAGCATCCACTAACCATAAGTTGGTGTACTTATCAAACTAAAGAAACAGCATGTCGATACTTATTTTTATACTCATTTCTTATGTGCTTTTAAGTCTTTCTTTACGTAAAGTATTTGAAAAAGCAGGGGTTGATTCTACTAAAGCTTTAATCCCTGGAGTGAATTTCGCAGAATGGTGTACAATAATAGGACGACCAAAATGGTGGGCATTTTTATTATTGATTCCTATTGTCAATATCTTTATCTATGCAGGTATGTGTGTAGATATGGTCCGATCATTTAAAAAATACGATTTTAAAGATAGTGCTTTAGCTGTTCTATATGCGCCGCTTTCCTTTTTCTTACTTGGAAAAGAAGCAGGAGATAAATATGACGGGCCAACTTTAGAAAAAGAGGCAGCTTATCAAGCTAGTATGGAAGCAGCCCATCAAGCGGATGATCGTTTGCAATTAAAGCGATTAATGGCTAAAAATCCTTATCAAAAATCGGCAGTTAGAGAATGGGTAGAAGCTATCTTTTTTGCGGTATTTGCCGCTGCTTTTATTCGGATGTTTTTGATTGAAGCCTATGTGATTCCAACCTCTTCGATGGAAGGCTCTCTTTTAGTAGGAGATTATTTATTCGTGAGTAAAGCACATTATGGTATTAGAACACCTGAAACGGTGGCAATGATTCCTTTACTCCACAATCGACTACCTTTTGGAGATGCAGAGTCTTATCTAGAATCTCCAAGTATTACTTCGGTTCGCTTGCCTGCTATTGAAACCATTGATAAAAATGATCCTGTGGTTTTTAATTATCCAGAGGGGGATAGTGTTTATGTAACGCCTGGACGAACTTGGAGCATCTACGATAAAAGAAGAAGGGCTATTCCCAATCAAACTGCTGCTGCCATTGATCGAGGTAGATATGATTTAGTAACTCGACCAATTGATAAGATGGATCATTATATCAAGCGTTGTGTAGCCACTCCAGGTGATTCTTTGCAAATCATTGATCGACAATTATATATCAATGGGAAAGCTGCTAAAAATCCAACTAATGTCCAATTTAGGTATCTAGTTAAGCATAAAGGACCACTTAGCGAAAGAAATTTTTCTGACTGGGGCATTTCTCCAGAAGATCAGTTGTATTATAACGATGGGACCAATCCTGCTTCCGAAACGCATAAAATGTTAGTCTTATCCGAAGCACAAAAGGAAAAAATCCAAACAATGGATCCTAGTATTGAAATCATTCCAAATGATATGTATTGGGTTGAATTGCCCGCAGGTAAAGATAGAAGCATCTTACAAATTTGGGACATAGACGAGGGAAATCTAAGATATGGTAGTGGTACCAGATTGATGTATACTTTGAAAAAAGCGCAAGTGGACTCCTTAAGAGCGAATGGCATCAATGTAACCTATAATTATGAAACAAAAAGATTATTTCCACATGATCCTGCTAATTTCAATAATAATTCAGTAGATAATTATGGTCCTTTATATGTCCCTAAAAAAGGGGCTACAGTAATTCTTACTCCCGAAACGATTGCTCCTTATCGCAGAATAATTAGTGTATATGAAAAAAATGATTTAAAAATTGCCAATGGCAGAGTCTACATCGATGGCAAAGAAACCACTCAATATACTTTCAAACAAGACTATTATTGGATGATGGGAGATAACCGACATAATTCCGAAGATTCAAGAGTTTGGGGAT
>CAZXYA010000467.1:0-7498 GCA_964644655.1 uncultured Saprospiraceae bacterium
AAATAATACAAATTTTTAACCCCAATTACTTTAAAATAACTACCGAAACTTAAGTAATATATTTCTACGAGCTTTCGCTTCGACTAAAGAATCTATAGTATCAGAAAGGAGCGTATCGCCATCAATTGAAGTTATTTCTTTAAAAAAAATAAGTATCTCTTTTAGTCTTTTATAAGCAATTGAGTTTAATTTATTCTCGATAGCTTTTAAAATTATGTCTTCACTTAGTAAATCATTTTTTGACAAATATATTTTCTTGTCAAGTTTCTCTGGAAAATTATAAATATAATATTTTAAACAGTCAATTAATGATACTTCAAACGATGATATTGACAATACAAAAAGCCCTTCTAGTACTATAGAATTTGAAGTCCTAATTTTTTGCATTCTAATATTCTCAATCCTATCTATTGCCTGAGAAAGAGGATTAATTAACTTATCAACTATTAAAAGGTTTGGTGTTTGCATTACAATTCATTTTTTATCTATAACGTATAATTGTATTTAGCGTCTCTCGACGAAGGAGAAATATGCTGTCATCAATTATGTTACGCTGATTATATTTTGTTTATTTCCATTTCAATTAAGCTATCAAACCTATTCAATAAATTTTGTTTTTTACTTTGCCATTCACCTAATATTGTAGTGTAATTGGAATCTTGTTTAGTTACAGATTCATGAATTTGATCTAAGGTAGATTTAAAGATTTTGTGCTTGCTATCTCTGCTATCAATTAATATATTCATACTTACACAGTTGGTGTTAATTCTCATACAGGTACTTTCAAGTTCTGTTTTAGAAGCTCCAACTTTTCTTAACTGAATATATTTTTCAAAATCAGAGAATAGTTCAAGCATTGTGTTTCTTAATTTATTTATAGTATCTAATCTTATTGTATTTATTGTATTAGATTGAACTTGTTTATACCCAATATACAATGATGCAAGAATTGCTAACATTCCTATAATAGTTGGTCCATAAATCTCAATCCAACTTTTGGAAGATTCCAACGCTTCTATTTTTCCTTGGATCTCTTCAAGTCTCTGAAGTATTATTTTGTACTTTATTGTATCCATTATCAAAGTTTAATATTGATATCAAAGTCATTTGGATTAGTTAATATTTTGTCGATTAGGGTTTTAAATCCTAAATAAATTGGCTTTACCGACTCTTGATCTAATGAACCTTTATATAATTCATTGTATTTATTGATGGTAGTTGTTATTATTCTGTTAGCCCGTGCCTTATCTTCTGCTTTAACTTCATTCGTAATGAAGTGTCGAAATTCATTTAAATGTCCGATATGGGAATTTATAATTCTCTCTGAATGTAAAAATCCTTTTAATTCTGGCTTTCTTCTAGCACCAATATATTTCCATGAATAGGTTGAAAATCTATAATCCTCAATTGTAAATTCGGGCTTTATAAATTTACTAGTTAAAAATTTTCTCATGACTTTAATATGATTTTCTGCAGTTTGGTAAACTTTTAAAATTGATTTATTTAAATCTGATTTTTCGTCAAATATTTCATCATGATTATAATCAAATAATGAATGGTCAATTTTATTTATGGCGAGGTAGTAATCATAATTAGGTATAATGAACCGTAAAAGAGCAAAACTTGCGGGGTTATGTTTTATTTTAATTTCTTCAATGATATCCTTTATTGTTGATTGTCTTTCTAGTTCTTCATTTTCCAAACTCTCTCCATTTTCCTCTTTATCATTATATGTTTTTAGTTCTTTTAATAATTCTAGTTCTTTTTTGAAAGATTGTTTTGTCTTAACTAATTTGTTTTTAATAGTTATTGGATGGACCCAACCATCTTTGTGGTGTTTGAATAAATTGGTTAATACGTCTACTATAGTTTTCGGATCATATATTTTATTAAATTTAGAAACAATATCAAAAAACGATATTTCTTCACTTATAATTGAGAGTTTTTCAGGGTTGTTTATTTTAATGTTTGAATAATTTATTGTCTTTGTTAAAATCATTCTTGCTGGATGACAATAGCCAGTTTCAGAATCCCAATCTACTTTTGTGTCGTAAAATGCTTTGATATAATTATTCTCAGCAAGATTAGATATTAGACCATGAAAAAGTTTTGAATTTTGCGCATAGTATTGGTTACCTTTTTTTAGTAGTTGTTTAGAATCAGTGCCCAATTTGATGATTAAATTGAAGAGAGTAATTGTAAGTTTTCTGAAGTCATAATTAAAGAGTGGTAAAAATATATTTGAAAATGTAAAATCTTTGAAGTATTTTTTTAAAATGTTCGCAACATCTACAATAGAAACATTGATTAGGTTTTGAATTTCTTCTTCTTTGTAAATTAGTTTAACAAACTTGAAGCGTTTCAGAAATGCTTTTTCATAAATGTTTGAACTAAAAATAACCTTATGCTCAATTTTGTTATTCCATATTGTATCAGAATTATTTGAGTTTATTTGTGCATTATTAGCTTCTCTCATGCAGAAAACAAATTTAAACTTACCTACGAAATTGATTGGTTCCTCGTAAAGTTTTTTGTCTTGAGATAGTAATGCGACTTTGTTAAGAATATTTGGAAATAACTCTTTGAAATCTTTTGAAAAATAATCTAGCTTTATACTGTCAAGATTATCAAATATGATAATTGTTTTTTCATCTTTTGATTCTTTAATTTCGAAGAATAAGAATAAGAATAATAGAATAAATGAATCATTAAAATTGGAGGTAAGTAACAAACTTTGCCAGATATCTAGTATTTCGCTTTCCGATTCATTTTTATTCAGTCGTGCGTAAAAGTTACTTAAATACTTTCTGATTTTTGACTTTTTCTCCTTCAAATAAACAAAGAATGCCTCTTGAATTTCGTCGTCAAGATTCAATAAATGCTGCTGAACACCAAGGAGAATTGGATTGGTTTTCTCTATTTTTTTTGAAAGTGATTCTGTATTCGACTTAATGTAAACTAGTACCTCTTGAAAATCAATTATAACTGGATTGTATTCAGATTTTATGTCATTAACAAATTTTCTTAAAAACGTCGATTTACCTATTCCCGAGTATCCATACAGAAATAGAAGTCGTTTAGTAGTTATTCCTGAAAAAAGTCCATTTTTTATTTTTACTCTTAAAGCTTTGGATTCATCACTATCACAGTAAAGGCCAATCTTTTCGTCAAAGAATAATTCTTCGGACATTCTTGTATTCAGATTTTTTTGACTGTCAAAAGGACACGATTCTAATAACGCAGCTATTGTAGGTTTCTGTTCTTTTATTTTGGCTATTGCTTGTTCAATCATTTCATTTTTTTATTTGTTCAACGGAATTATGATACGTTGCGTATCCCGAAGGGTATGCCATCGTCATCATGTGTTAGAGATAGTTTTACATCCATACCATTATTGTTATAATTAGCAATTAGATGTTTGTAATCCTTTTTAATCCATTCTAATATCCATTTAGAGTATATTTCACCTGCCTTATGAATATCGAATTGAGTTATCAGATTTATCAAATAAATACTCGACATGAATGCCTTAAGAATACCGTTTGATGAGGATGGATCAAAACTAAAAGAGGCATCTCCAATGAGAAATAGATTTTTTTTAAAAGACTCTAAAGAGTATTTCCAAGTACAATTCCTATATCCATTTATTGAATTTTTATACAAATTATCAGAGACCAAATTTCTTTCATTAATTTTTAGGAATACCCAACTGCGATAATTACTATTTATTTGACTCTCCCATAACCAACCATTACTTTTCCATTTGAATAATGAATAATTTTTTTTGTCTAGATACTTATGAGGAAATTTACCATATGTGCAAATTAATTTTTTGGATAATTTTGAATCTTTTATGCCATATCTTTTTGCTAAGATCATATTTCTCCCAGTTGCATCAATGAAAATACTTCCTTTAATGACTTTTGAGTCAATTTCTATTGAGCTAATAAAGCCGCTTGAGCAAAAATTAAGCTTATCTAGCCGTTTCATTCTAATAATTCTGATTCCAAGACTATGTGCCTCCTTCAACAGGATTTCGTCAAATTTTGGTCGTTCTAGCTGATAGCCTAGCCAATTATTGGCTTTATGATAATCAAGTTGTTCAATGTTGTTTGAATTTGAATAAACCTTAACTCCATTGACTTGAAAAAAATGATCCTCTATATCAAATGGAATATCCAACAACTTAAAAACGCAGCCAAAACCAGGATGTACTGTTTCTCCATAATTTATTGAGTTTGATTCCTTAGTTATAAGTACAGGATTTAATTTTTTCTTCTTTGCATATATAGCAAAGGCTAAACCTGACATTCCCGCACCTAAAATGACTGTTTTCATGAAATATCATTCAGGGATATGTAATTTACCTTTGGCAAGAACGCAGCAAAGTTGTTGAGTTGTTCCAAATTCTGTTCTTCCCAGAAAAAATTGGATTGATCCATCTGGCATATGTACTTTTTGGAAACTGCAACTCTTAATCTTTTTATATCCTCATTTGTTGTAACTATTGTAGAGTCATTTACTTCAGCGAATATAAATTGATACCCTTTATCTATTAAAGTTGGGTCAATTTTTATAGGCTCTGTAGTCCAATCTATTATTTGCACAAAGGAGACAAGCCACAAACGATTTGCTTTTACAGTATCACCAAACGGGGGAAGTTCAGAAATACATTTTTTCATTGCATTCATTCTCGAAATGAAAGATGTTGTAGTAATTTTATTAAATGAATTTAATCCAATCTTTCCTTGCCAAAAATTGAAAGAATAATCACTTCTAGCAATATCACAATAATTCACATATTCAATTTCATCAATTATTTCAAAAAAAGGTCCATGTTCTCCGTCCCAACCAAAATTGGTATCAACATCCATCTGGTCAGCTAAAAGCGGGTGAATTCCCAATTCAAAATCTGTTAATGGAATTGCAGTTGGTTGTTTAGGGAAGCCACGATAAGTTTTTGATCTGAAGAAAGTTCTTGATGCATCAGGTGCTGCTGCAGGCCAATAGGAGTTTAAAGCAGCACACAGTTTTGCGTCTTCAGGGAAAGGACTTCCTAGTCCATATGCTGCGTTAAAACCTTGATTTGTTTCAGTATCGATATCCATTGATATATCCCAACCAGGAGCATATATGCTTGATGCTGCATCTGGCAAAAAACTTGCTTGATAAATGTCTTGTCTATTTAGATTAGATATTTGCTCTGATGAGGACATTCCAACAATTGCCGTTAGCGAATTAAGATCATTCTTAAAAGTATCATAATTAATATTAGCTTTGATTCTTCCATCAGAAAGAGGGTCTGCTCCCCCTTGGTCAAATTTATCGACCTCGATGTTATATTTGAAGATATCACGTTGATTTACATATGGGAAATAATCTGGAGCCGTTATCAAGGAATAAGCCGAATATGATTTCAATTCCAAGTTTGTAATTGCGTTTACGAAGCCATCAGCAGTTCTATCAATAAAATCAATTGCATTATAGCTTCCTCCTCCGATTTTTTGAACAAATTCTTCTTCGGATAAATTACTAATGTTTTGCACGTCTTCATTTCGGTCAATTACTTGTTCTTGCTTTACTATATTTCTAATATTGACATATTCAGGTGCTTGTCTGGCTTGTCGTTGTCCAATAATTTTAGCAGGAATAGCTAATGAGGTACTAAATCTTGCACTTTCCGTCACAGAGGGTACAATGAATTGTACATATCTATTAGATTGAATCGCTGGTTCTGCCAAAGGAGAAGCTGTGGGGATAATAATACAATTTGAATTCGATACTTGAGCCGAATTAAGAAATCCTTGTTTAGTATTATTGTCAATCACAAATGGAAAATCTGCCAAATCATAACCGTTTATTGGAATAGTATTTTCTATTTCAGAATTATGAACTCTATTAAGCTTTTCATTTCTATGATATTCATTATAACTAATTTCAATATTAGAACCTAGAAGGCATTCATTTCCGCTAAATAACTTATGAATGGGAAAAAGAAATTCCAAATTAGCATCAAGTTGTTTTTGGTCCATAATTATGAATTCAGAAGATTCGTTGCCTTTGAGTTTTAAGCATAAAAATGTCCCAAATCTAGCAGGCATAACCCGTATTCCATTTTCTTGATTTGTAGGTTCGTATGATCTATTAATTGGATCATAAAAAACTTCGTTATTACCTACTCTTGATATTCCAGTTCTAGAATAGTTCATATCAGCATGTTTGAAATGACAAGTTCTTTCCGCTACGTTGTATTGATATGAAAAGACACCTATTACTAAAGAATCACCATGTTCATCCTTTAACAATTGTAAAGTTCTTGGATTGCTAAAGTATATTGAAGAAAATACCAAGTTTTCTATTATTTCGATTTCTTCTATTGATGGATAATAGTCAATTCTATTGTCTTTGAATAATGGATTTGACAAGCAATGAATTAATAGACTTTTCGAAAAATCATATGGTGTAATGAGTTGATTTCCTGAATTTGAATAATCTAATAATCCTTCGTGGTTACGGGTGATAAAATCAATTGGCTCGACAAGTTTACTTAATAGCAATGACCAAGATTCTTGATCAATATTTATTTGATTTTGTGTGATTTCTAATATGACTTCTTTCCAGCCAGTACTAGCCAATTTTTGAATGATTTCGCTTAATTTTTCTTCCATTTTTTTAGTTTTAAATTATCTCTAACTCGTTTATAAATACACCTTTTATCCTAGAAAGTGAACTTTTGACCCGCATCTAGTATGTTAAGCACACCTTTTGTAGAAGACTGGGTAACTTTTAATAAGCTCACATTCATCGCTTGGCTCTAACAAAGTGGGAAAGGCCAATGATATATTTCTAACAGTAACTTGTGATTATTTATCATTCAATTACACAAAACATAGAAAACTACAAACTACATCGCTAAGATAACAACTACACTCCACCAAAAAAAGACCTAGAAACACCCTTTTTGATGTAGCAAAATATAGCACTAAAGTGTTTAAATAGAATGTAATATATTGAATACGTGTGTAGTAGCGTACTTGAAATTAGAGAAGAAAATGTGGTGCAAAAAAGAGCTACAAAAAACAGGCTAGAAAATCGGTCGTTTTTTAAAGCTTTGTATTGCTATTTTCCCTTTACTAGGTTAGAACAAGCCCCATCTACTTCCCCTCATACAACTTCTGATACCCCTCAAAAAAGTAAGTAGTCCGTCCAGCTATCTTTTCAATCGATACCGCCCCTCTCCCATTGGGTGCTTTCTGCCCCTCTACTCGCCATTGGAAGAACCAATCTTCAGGATAAGATTTATAATGTGCGTTGTGGGATACCGCTTTGTTTAGGATGTCTTGCATCGCTTTGTAAATGGCTTTCTTCTGTTTTGGTTTGAGCGCATTTACTTTGGAGGCGGGATGGATTCTTGTTTGATACAAAATTTCATCGGCGTAGAGATTGCCCACTCCTGCGATTAGTTTTTGATTGAGTAGAAAACCTTTGATGCTGGTTT
>CAZXYA010000468.1:0-7476 GCA_964644655.1 uncultured Saprospiraceae bacterium
ATAAATAATCTCCTTTATGGTCTATGATTAAATTAGCTATACTACTATGGCAACCTATTACAAGAGTACCTGTTGAAGACAAAAACACCGCTTTTATCTGGTGGATTTTCTCTGCTACTATATTTGCTGGAGGTGTTTTTATTAATACCTATTTATCTTCCATAGCAGCAAAAAAAAGATTGGAAGCCCTCGATATTCAATTTAGAGGAACTAGGCTGATAAGTTTTGAGTCTGTCGGTAAACAAATTGAAGATTTAAGAGAAATGAAACAAATAACAAATTATAAAGAAAATAAAAGACTAGTCGATATTGAACTAACTCGAATAGGGAATTTCTGGAAGGCACATACCAGCAAAAAAACTTTTGGTACTGATACGGATATAGAAGAGATGAAAGAAGGTGTTTTACAACAATCTATTATAAATGATTTTCTGGAATTTCAAGAAGGCAAAAAAAATATAGCCCAAATATTAGGGTTATTCTCTTTAGTTAACAGCTCTTTTGATACTAATTTCACGGTAGCTGATGCAGATAAAGTAATAGGATTTATTCGAGAAAGAATATAATGGATATAAATTGACCCTTTATTGTAAAAACAAACCACTCATCATAAAAAAGAGGTTACTCCTTTTGAGGTAACCTCTTTTTGAAAATTAGCTAAAAGGCATCACCACTCTACTTATCCAATATCGCACCATCTACTTTTCTGATAAAACCACTTTTAAGAATAGAGTGTCCTTCTCGAAAATCAATAGCATCTTGGTGACTTAAAAATTCTCCCACTACGACTTTAAAAAGTCCATCTTCTTCAATAATTACGACTTCGTAATCCGCCAATTGCATTTTTAACTGGATTGCTTTTCCTTCGTCCATCATTGCGCCTACTTGAATCCCATAATAATCATAGAACGCTCTAGCGAAAGGTTTAACGTTTACCATTCTGGTCTCGTAAGAAACCATTTTCACAGGTACTTTGTTTTCAAGATTGGCTTTTGGCAACGCCTCCGATTGAGGAGTTGAAGGTGCTGAATCAACGATAGAATCTGATGTTGAACTACTTTCAACATTTTGACTTTCAACAATTCCAATAGCTACTAATCCAAATAAGAATAGAGCAATAAAGCTAGAAGATAATGCGCCACCTCCTTTTTCTGAATGATTCGACGCAAAGGAAGGAGAGGTTGAAATTACAGGAACACCAGGATTCCATCTAGTGACTGATTGGGCAATTTTCATGGCAATCTTCATTCCCAAGAATATGCCCGTTAACGCTAAACCTATTAAGGTTAGCAAAAATAAATTTGACATGATACAGTTTTTAAACGATTAATAAAACTGTACTAATAGACAGGAGGCAGCAAAGTACACTGAAAGACTTTCGTAAAAGCTAAAAATTATGTAATTTGCAGTTAAGTAAAATGCTCTGTCCTTAATACAGACATTTGAACTCTGGGATGAATAAGCTGTAACTTATCCATCCCTTCTTTATTATAGACGGGTTTGGAAATGAATTTCGCTCAACAATTCTCTATTTATTTTTCATAAGCTAAAGAATTAACAAATCGAATACCTTCTGAATAAATATTATCTAACATAAATTCTTTTCGGTTAACCAGTGTGCTATTTTCAGTATCATAAATGGAAATAAGCACATTCTTCTTAGTATGGTCCTGAATCATTTCTATTTTCCCTTCTTTTATCGTCAATTCAAGTGTAATGAGGAATTCATTTTTATTTCTGATACACGTCTCTAGATAGCGATTGACTTTGATTTCATTAGAAATATTCATCTTATAATTTGCTACCATTAAACTATTTACTTGATTATAGTATTCGAGAAGGGAAAATAAAAAAGCTTCTGAAGCATTTGATAGTATATCGTTTTGGTGGGTATCATTCGCTAAAATACCAATACTTATATTTTTTTTATCAAAATGGTAAACAGTATATTCATGAGTTCTTAAATTACTTAAATCTGCTTTTTTATTTGCAATTAATTTATTCGTCCGTTCTTCTGGTGGTCCTGTATCTAAATTGATACCTTTATCATCAAACTCTAAGGTTTTAATGCCACTTGAATTATTGGATTTCATCCATTGCCCTGTAGTTTTACCTTTTCTAACTCTATTTAATTTAGCAGCAAAATTTTTAATTTCTTCTACAATTGTAGAATCTGTTTCACTTACAAAATTTTCTAGGTCAATAGACGCTATAATAGGTATCGCTTTAGCAGGAAGTGAGGTTATCTCAAAATGTTTATATTTAGTTAACTTGGCTTCTTTTAATTTTTTTGATTGCTCTTTTATAATTGGCTCATCAGTAGAAAAGACCTTGTCTCGTAGTGCAATAAAATTCTCTTCTGGGTACGAAATCATATTGTTTTTATCAAGTCTTGTTTCTATATCTACACTTCTATTATATGATTCTAAAGCCCTGTTTTTAGCTTTTGGCAAATCCAATGAAGTATAATGTTTATAAAAGGAGATAGTTATTATTAGGATGCTTAAAAGAAAGAAGGGAAAATATACCGATGAGCGCCAACGCTTTGCCTTAAACATCAAAGTAGAATGATTTATCGGCGCTATATATTGTTTAGAAAATAATAAGAAAATAGTATTATTATACGCATTTACAATTTCCTCCCAATCAGTTCTTCTTTTAGTTCCAAAAAAACGACCCCATAATAACATTATTTGATAGCAGATTGAAATAAAAACAGAACGGGCAATTTGATAGCCTCCCAACAACTGTCGCTTTAGTTTTTTTGGGTAAATAGGAATAGTAAAAATGCTAAATGAAAAATCTTCTTCTCGTTGTTTCTTCACCAGCATTTTTAATTTATTTAAACATCTTCGTTCGCTTTCTTGAAGAAATTGCCCGACATCCTCCTTCTCTCTTTCTTGGAGTAAAAGTAACCCCTTGTAGGCTTCCATTAATTTATAATCAACACTTAAAATTCTAGCTATTTGTTGCGAAACAATGGGCGCCGTTTGATTTTTTGAGTATCTGATTAGCAAGTCAAAATTGCTACGTAGATAGTTTGCTGTTATATTATTTTCCATTATGGTAATAAGTTTTTAATTGTAGAAACTAATTTATACTTGGCTCGATTGAGTTCCCTCGTCACTCTATCTGCACTATCGCCAAGGTAATCTGAAATTTCAGATGGCTTCATTCCTTTCAATTTTAATTTGAAAATTAATTTTTGAAAAGTTGAAAGTTTAGTTTTCTCAATAACTCTTTTTAAGCTAAAAGTATGTTTTTTATATCTGAATAAATCTTCACCTTCTTTTATCTCTAATAATTCAAGAGGGGTCATTTCTGATTGAGGGGAATTATCAGGGATGCTAATTTCTTGTACTATTGGGTTAGCCTGATTAGCTCGATAATAATCTATTACTAAATTCGTTGATACCCGGAGCAGGTAACTAGAAAGATTCACTATTTCTCTCGGAGTTTCCAAAAAGGTTTTCCTAAAGGTTTCTTGGGTTAAGTCTTCTGACAATTGCCTGTTGCCAGTTTGTTGAAAAATAGAAGAAATTATAAAATTATAATAACGAGTGGTAAAATATTCTAAATCCCTATCGTCCCTAGTTTCAGGATTGAACCATTTTTCCAACATTCGTTTTTCTTCATTCTCGTCGTATTGGTCATTGTTTTCGTCCATATTGTGAATTTGAAGTAATTGGAAGATATAAAGATGACGGTTTTGTTTAATATTTCCTCCCAAGAAATTCTTTCTTTTTTCAAAAATTTTTTTTTGAGTAAAAAAAACTTCCTTTTACAGAAAAAAAGGTAGTAGACTTTAGCCTACTACCTTTTTTAATTTTCTTTCAAATATCGTCTAATCGTTCATATACAGTTTACCTGCTTCCATCATTTTTTAAAATAAACATCCAACAAATATTTCTCATAATCTTTTAGCTGCCAATTTTCTCCCTCGTAACTCCGGAACTCCGTTTATATCATATCGAACAACACGACTTTAGCTTCTTGTTCAAAAGATATATCATTCGCTCGAATCGCCCGTTGAAGAATGGAAGCAGCAGCCGTAAATTTATTTTTTACGGTTAACGCTGGATGCTTGTCTACTTCCATGAGCATCGTTTCTGAGAGGTGGAGTTTTATGGTATCTGAAATCATGATTCTTGATTAATCGTATTTCTAAATTCCTCGGCACTTATTCCCTTCGCCAGTTCTCGATTTCGCCAAGCCTTATTATCCGTTTCCCGCACCTGCTTCTTCTGCGCCGCTAACTGTTCCATTATTTTGGCGAACATATCACCTTGTTCAAAGACTTTCTTTTTCAAAAACCAATTAACTAAGGTGCCAGCCTTTTGCTCCGCTGTTTCCGCCGTTGTCTTAGATTCAAAGATGCTAATCACTTCTTTTATGTACCAGTCTTCAAATCCTATGATTTCAGAACCTTTGATTTTCTGAATCATCTGCAACCCTATCCCCCCTTCTATTCCATATTTCACCAGTAGCTTACTCGCCTTTTCCTGGGCGAAGGTTAAATCGGTTAATTGGCCGCTTTGGGTATTGCCCCCTTTGTCCCAAATCTCGAAACCGATATGCGTCACCGAGTAACCCGTTTTGATAGGCGAGTATTTTACGCCAATGCTCGTATGCTCGTTAATCTCTGCTTCTACAATTTCTAGGATTCGCTTTCTGAAATTTCGGTAATCCTTGTATTTGCCAGGTACCCCTAAAATGTCTTTTAATTCATCCAACTCAAATTTGATGGTTGAGCGTTTTTGGTACTTCGTCATTTTGCTTCGGTGTGCTTTGAAGAATTGAAACAAACGAACCGAGGCACCAGAGTTAAGTGGCAAGACTTCGGTGTAATCTATTTTTACGTATTCTTTTAAGGCAATCAAGAACGGAGCTAAATCATCTGCAAAGAAAAATCTAACCCCTTTTACACCTTCCTGTATCATCGGCATGATAGATTGAAACCACTGTATCTCTCCCTCAGCTTCCTCATTATCTATCAATATATCAGAAGTAAAAATTAATGTCTTTTTCATCAATCGCTTTCTAAAGCGATTTAACTCCTTAGTAAAGCTACCACTACGATTATCTAATAATACTTTTTTTAGTTCCTTCACACTCACAAACTGTGCAGAAAGGCGAGTTTGCCGAACAGGGTCAAGCTTAGAAATGAGTAGCAAAATAACCTTCTGCTCTTTGGCAGTTAGCTGGTAATGCGTATCAAAAATCAAGGTATTTTCGATTCTGGCGATTGTTTTCTTTTTATCCATTGGTATGACTTATTTTGTATTGAGCAGTAAAGATAGTTTTTTATGTGTACTTTTCATAAATTAAGTACACATAAATTTAAAGCCTAATTATTTTAAGTGTACTCGACTCAATAAAACCAAGGGTCTTAGCAGCTAAACACCTAGTAATCAGGTGCTTTTATCGGGAAATTTTGTACTCATAAACCATTTATTAATCACACTCTTATCTTGCCAAAGCCCTTGAATCTAGGTAATAACATCAAGGCTTTTGGCATATCACCCATTCGTGTACTCATAAATTTTCGTACCTGCCCATTTTTGTACCCATAAATCCAAAACGCCCACTCATGTACTCATAAACCTTGTTATATCCCATTCATGTACTCATAAATTCTACTTGTCCCACTCGTGTACTCATAAAACGCCCACTCATGTACTCATAAACAAAAGAGTGCCCATTTGTGTACCCATAAACCCATTCATGTACTCATAAATACCCACTGATGTACTCATAAACCAAAAACCTGTTCCATTCGTGTACTCATAGACGTTTTTAAACTGCCCACTCGTGTACTCATAAACAGTCGCCCATTCGTGTACTCATAAAGACTGTAATAGTAATAGTATCAAGGAGTTATGCTTCTTTTTTTTCGGTCTTAAATTTTGCCCCTAAATATTAAGACTAAACTTAAGACTATTAAAAGTCTTAAAGGAAGACTTTTTAAATTTCATTTTTTTAAGCTAACGCACACACTTTTACAGAAAAAAGTAAAGGGGGATAGGTATGTCCTTCCAAGTTGCGCGAAGGTTTCCGTTAAAGTATCACGGTTTTGGATTCAAAACTTTTGGAGGTCGAGATTTCCATTTCCCCACTCATGAAATTTTCTAGCAACGCATCAAAGTCTTTTTCTGTATTCAAAATCCAAAGGAATCCAAGTAACCCCATATCGGATAAATCCAATCGCACAAATTGAGCATCTTTGCCAAAGAAGTTGTCTTGATTCTCGTAAAGGGAAAACAATTGCTGTTTGTTAAGCATCAACTCTGTGTCTTCATCATCAACCCTATCCATGCGCTGAATAAACGTTTGCTGATAAGCATCAATAAAATGCCACAAGGCATCCTGTGAATTGGTGATTAATTCCTGTTGCTTTGACATCGTGTCGTTTTCGTCAATAGCGGTAATCACTACCCGTACGTTTTCTTTATATTTTAAACTCATTTTTTGATTTTACTTGTGTTCAATTGACTCAAATATAAAAATAAATAACACTACCCTACTCCACTCCTTTTCTAAGACTTCTGTTTCTAATAACCAGCTCTATCTCCTAAAATACAAAAACAACAAAAGCAGCACAAAGCACAACAGCAAAAATAATAACTGTGTCCGTTTCCAAGCAGACTGCCGCTTTCTCCGCACAATGACGCTCCGCTTCTTCGCACTCGGTTTCCCAATTCTACCAACAGCAGAAACCTTCTGCTTCCGACCTTTCTTAGGACGATGATGGAGTGACTGTTTCTGGTGTCTTATTTTTTGAAAGGTATTAGGTTGGCGCTTCTTCGTATTTTTGCGATTGAGTTTCATGGATGCTAATTACTTGTTTTTTTTCTTCCGAATCTTGCGACAAAATTTGCAATGCTCGATTCTCGAATTAAAATAGTCGGGAATCCAGACGTGGAAACAAAGTACCTCGAACCGATACCCTTTTTCTTGAAGTAATTGACTTAGGACTGCCCGACTATCTTCTGGATTCATTAAACTGGATTTTTGTATCGGTAAAGAATTTCTTCGATTAAGTTATTTCTAATCCATAAAATAGATTCTTGGCTTTCTGTTTCTGTATCTTGTTCTAACACATTTTCTAATTGCGATAATTTCATAGCCAACTGTAAATCTGTCAAATGTATATATGGTCTATCTGCTGCATCTGATTTTAACTTTTTCATGATTTATGAGCTTTAAGAAATGATTCTAATTTTGTGAGGATTCCATTTTAAACGATATAAGTTTTAGTAATTGATTTTTGACAATGCTTACATTTCCTTTCCATAGACCAACTTCCAAGATGCTTATATTTTTGAATTTCACTAACTGGCAATGGTTCAGCTTCGCAAACATGACTTGGTTCTTTTTCCTTAAAAAAATATTTTTTGATTCTTGATAACATTTTACAATTTTAATTTCTTGAAATAATACCCTACTTTTTCTCTGCTCAATCCAATTGCCTTTCCG
>CAZXYA010000469.1:0-7462 GCA_964644655.1 uncultured Saprospiraceae bacterium
TCTAAATCTATGATAGCTAGTCGATTGTGCCCAAAAATAACTTTGTCATTTATTCTTTCAGAAGCAGAATGGTCGGGGCCTCTAAACTGTATACTTGCCAGTTTCTCCTGCACCGTGTCTGCTGAATATATTTTAGTTGTTCCGTAAATTCCACACATTATTTTGGAAATTGATTTTGATTGATAAATTTGTCTATAACTTAACTAATTCAAGGTAGCCATTCTTTTGCATCCAATTCACCAACACCATCAAGTTCCATAATGGCTGGGAGTAATCTGCTTTTTCGGCAAAATGCGCTTGCATTAATTCTTGTACTTTTAGTGGGTAGATGCCTGGGATTTGTGCTAGATTTTTTGCGCTTAAGGTTGTTTGCACATAGCTTTTTAATTTTCCTCTAAACCAAATTTCTAAGGGCATTCCGAAACCCATTTTCGGTCTATCAAAAATGGATTTAGGGACAAAATCGTATAGGACCTCCTTTAAAATACGCTTTTTGTTGCCTTTACAATATTTATAAGCAGTCGGTAAAGACCTTGCAAAAGCAACCAAGCTATAATCTTCCAAAGGAGCACGCGCCTCTAGTGAATAGGCCATTGATGCTCTATCTACTTTTGTATTAATACAACTATTTAAATAGGCTTTTAAATCAAAATCTGCGACTCTTTCTAAAAGTGGTTTGTCGGAGGCCAACCATTCTTCGTAGTCGTTTTTCATGCCCTTTTCAGGCTGAGCCATCCACGCATTTTTCACCGTAGAAAAGTTGCGCATGTACAATTCATTGATACTATCCATCCCTATTCCCTTGGCAATAGTTTGATGTCTAGCATTTGGAGATAGTTGGATGCCTGCACTTGCTATTTTTCGAACTGTTTTTGGTAATTTATAAATAGGTGCCACTTTTTTAATCCAATCATAGCGTTCATAACCCAAAAAGCTTTCATCTCCTGCATCTCCCGAAAGGGCGACCGTTACATGTTTTCGAGTATGTTTGGCTAAAAGGGTAGTGGGAATAGCAGAACTATCCGCAAAAGGCTGTTGATAATAATCTGTCAAATGCTCGATTAATTCAATCCCTTCCTCATAACTACATTCGATAACGGTGTGGTCTGTTTTTAGGTAATCTGCTACTTGTTGTGCATAGCCACTTTCATCAAATTTTGCCTCCTTAAATTTTACCGAAAAGGTTTTAATAGGCTTGTCTGAAATAGATTGTGCAATCGCTGCTACCAAAGAAGAATCTATTCCGCCCGAAAGAAAAACCCCTAAAGGAACATCTGCGACCATTCGTTGCTCTACGGCATCTATTAATAACTGTTTTAACTCCTTTTTTGCGGCTTCATAACTGCCCTCATACGGCGTATATTCGTCTATCTCCCAGTATTTCCAATCCTTGAATTGTTGGCTTTGTAAATCATACGAAAAAGCGTGACCTGCTTTTAAGGTTTTTATTTCTTTATAAATAGAATTTGGCTCGATGATATACGACCAAAATAAGAACTGTTGAATGCTATTTTCGTCAATCGTCAATGAATTAGCGATACTGATTGGATAAATTTGAGAAGCAAATTCAAAATAGTTATCTTTTAAGGTATAGTAAAAAGGCTTTTGGCCCATTCTATCTCTTGCCCCAAATAAGCTTTGTTTTTGTTGGTCGTAAATCACAAAGGCAAACATGCCATTAAATTGTTGGACACAATCTTTTCCATATTCCAAATAAGCTGCACATATCACTTCGGTATCAGATGCCGTTCTAAAAGTATAGCCTTTTTTAGATAAGCTTGTTCTAATAGATTGGTAATTATAAACCTCTCCATTGTAGGTTATCCATAAATGCTTATATTGGAAAGGTTGGTTACTTCTCGCGGCTAAATCAATAATAGATAGTCGATTTTGTCCCAAAATCACTTTGTTATCTAGGACTTTAAAATCCGAACAATCAGGTCCTCGAAACTTAATCGAATCTAATTTCTGTTGAACTATTTTAGCTGGGTAAAGTCGGGTTGCCCCGTATATGCCACACATTTTTTATGATTTCAATTTGTAATTGTTCGGAATAGAGAGCAGAGATTAGAGAAAAGAGATAGCAATCGGTAAACCCTTTCATTTATGGTAAAAACCGAAAAAATTGTTGATAATCTCTGGTTTTTCTCTCTTCTCTCAATGAAATAGTCTCTACTCTCTAATCTGCTGAATAGGTACATAAGTACCAAGTCACAAATATCTATAAGTAATTTTAATTTCTTTTTTCCTTCAATTTCGTTAAAAATACTCGTCAGAACTACGGCTATGACTGCGCTTTTTGCCTTATTGAAGAAAAAAATAATTCTAAAATTTTACATATACCTATTATGGCTTGGTACTTACTACTATTTAGTCTTAGGAAATAGAAGGGCTAACCGCTGATTTATCATTATTTTTATTCCTAACTTTCGCTGGAAATAAGGCTGCCCATTTATCAGCAATGTATTGTAAATCAACGCTTTTACTTAATGCTTTGGCTGCCAATCCGTGTGCTTTTCGCTTAGTTTCATCTAGCATATAGTTGCGTAATCCTGCGGCAATGGCAGCAATATCTTTCATCGGAACAAGTGTCCCATTTACTCCCGATTCAATCATTTCTGAAGGACCATAAGGACAATCGGTAGACACACAAGGTAAGCCCATCACCATCGCTTCTGCCAAAACATTGGGGTAGCCTTCGGTGCTAGAAGTCATTAAGAAAATATCGGCAAACTTTAAATAATCAAATACATTATTTTTAGTGCCTAGAAAAACAACTTTGTTTTGTAGATTAAGTTTAGCCACCAAATCCTCTAAAAATGCTCTTTGTGGACCATCTCCTACAATCAACAGAGTCCAATCGGCGGCAATATCCTGTACTTGTTGAAATGCCTGAATTCCCCATTCCATTTTTTTAAATCCCTCTAACCGCCCCACCATCAGAATCGTTTTATTTTGTCTAATGGGCGATTTATCTGTTATATTTTTAGGGATAACTAAGGCGTTATTTATCACTTCTAGGTTTGCTCCGAAATATTTATAATGTTGAGTAACTCCTTCTGTTTGTACCACTAAAACATCAGAAAACCGATAGAAAATTTTTGCACAAGCTTGCCAAAATAACCTATCTGTTAAACTAAGAACCGCTCGGTCTGCTACAATAAGCTTTACAGGTAATAAAAAGGCGGCCCAAACTGCTAATATATTGGTCGTTACCATAAATGAAATGACCACGTCGGGCATCAATTGCTTAATAATTTTTCTAATACCAGCCGCTCTATTATAATTGTCTTTTAGGGACTCAAAGACAGAGTAGGCGGGTTTCACTAAGTCTAAACGATAAACAGTTACGTTTTCAGCGATTGGATAAAAGGATGCTAAATTGCCTATACAAATAATGCTGATTTCTTTGTCTGCTTCTTTTGCCCAAGCATTAGCTAGGTTGACTAGTACTCTTTCTGCACCGCCGACCCCTAAATCCATTGTTACTAGTACAACTTTGGTTTTCATAATTTGATTGATTTTATGTTTCTCAACAGTCAAATTGGTATTTCTTAAAGTATTTTTAAAAGAAATAATAACTACCTATCTTGACCCAAATTATTTCATTTCTTTAGCCGGTCCTTTTTCAATAATAAAAATCGACCAATCATCGCATAAATAAAGAGTAGACTAGAGTGGTCAAATAAATTATGAGAAGTAAAGCAAAACAAAAAGAAAATAATGACAAAAATTACAGTTTCAGGATATATTAAAAATTGACCTTGGGCATAGATGAGCGCACCTACAAAAGTGGCTAATATCAAAGCCCCAAAAATGCCAAAATCGGTCATCATATTGATAAATTGATTATGACTTGAAATATGTTTGTTACCTGCTTTCATTCGACTCGCATAAGCGGTGCCCATTCCATTGCCAAAAATTGGTTTTTGCTTATAAATTTTTATATAATGATTTAGAACGACTATGCGACTATCTGGCTTTTTAAAGTCTGAATTTCCCGGTAATACCGCTTCCATTCTTTCTGTCAAATTCTTAAAATTATTGGATATAGTTAGTAACATTTTTTGAGAACCTTGTAAATAAGAATTTATCCCAACGGCTGCGAAAAAGCCAATAATCCCCATAATTAAAACAGATTTTAAAGAATAAGAATTTCTAAAAAAAGTACTCAATAATAGAAAGGTAAAAATGGCAATTCCACCTCTAGATTGGGTTAGTACAATGCCTAAAAAAACAAATAGAGCATACGCGAGTTTGAAGTTCGGCCATATAATATCAACGGTAATTAAAAAGCCAAAACATAGGACAATACCACTTAGATTGGAATTGAAATAAAAACCTGCCGCCCTCCCTGGGATTTCTGACCATTCATAGGGGTCTGCTATTATAAAATCTGCAATATTGACAACAACACTAAAAAGTATCACGCCTACCATTGCTTTTCGAGCAACCTTAAAACTAGCGGGTTCATACACTAGCACCATGAACGTAAATAGATAGGTGATGGCTAATATATTTGCCTTAAACTGTTCCATTCCTTTTTCGGGATGAAGTCCCCATAAGCCGATGGAGGCAATGCCCCAAATAATATTCATGAGGGCAAAAACAAGCATCCAAATAAAGATAGGGCGATTCAAATTATCGACTCGATTAACGGTATCAAAACAAAGTACGAAGCCTGCTAATATCAGATTGATAAATCCAAAATGTTTGATATTCAAAGGAGTCATCCCTTTTATATCTGCATAAGAAAGTATCTCTGAGAAAAACAATAAAGTGAGTCCTAGTACTATTAACTGATTAAGCAGTTTTACTGGACTTTCTATTGGATAGTTTATAGTGCTAATCATACGGTTTTTAAATAATTCTTTTTTCTAAAATACCATACGATGGTTGTCCACATTAGCACCGCATTGACTGTATAAACGATGGAACTTGATAAGGCAATACCTTTCAAACCCATGTATTGAATGAGTAGGATATTTAAGCTAATGTTTAAAACCAAATTCACAAAACTGTAATAAAGCACGTATTTGTTGAGCTGCAACGCATTGATTAATCGAACACCAATAATACCAATGGTCATGATTGGAAAAGAAATCATATAAAAATCCATTATCCCTGCTACTACCTTGGTGTCACTTGCTGAAAATGCGCCTCTTTCAAATAATAATTGAATGAAATCTTCTGAGAAAAAGACAAATAAGGCGGTTCCCAGCACTAATGGTAAAATGATGATTTTTAAGGTGGTTTTCAAGAAATTAACAATCCCTTTAAAATCTTTTTGTGCCACTTTTTCGGAATAGAATGGAAATAAAACCGTTGAAATTCCTGTGACCGCAAAGCTTGTAAAAATGGAAAAGACCTTTACTCCATATTCTAAATGGGACAAACTGCCAATGCCTAAATCTGTGGCCATTTTTTTATCAATCATTGGATTAATCGAAATCAATAAAGCGGATAATATGAGTGGAAACCATTGATTGAAACAGACTTTTAACGGTCGGTCTATTTTGAAATTCAATCTGGGACGGTATCCATTTTTAAAACAAGTATAAGCGAGGATACAAAGAATGACAAAACTGCCAAAATTGAAGCCGTAAACTTGTTGATAAATAGGCTGGTCCAGCGGAATAAACAGAAAATAGATGATGGTAAATAAAGCTGGAAAAGCAGGATATATCGAATATAAAAGATTCTTATTTTGTGCATTCAAATAAACCCCAAATAGAAAGCCTACAATATCGAAAACATAAAAAGGGGTTAATTGAAAGAGTATATCTTTAGTGAGTGCTTGCTGTGTGGCATCAAAGTTTCCGACTAATATCGGAAGCAAATTATCAATAAAAAATAGTTGTAATATTCCTATTATCAAACCTATGCCTAAGGAAATCAACAATACTTTGGTAAAAAGTAGATTGACTTTTTCGAGCGAAAATTTCCGCACTCTGGCAATTATCGGAATCAAGGCATAACCAAAAGGTTTGAATAAAAATTCTAGAGAAACGGTCAAAATTAATAATGCCATTATAAAAGCATCTAATTCTGCTGATATACCAATTTCTTTGGCTACAAAAAGTTCTTTTACAAACTGGGTGACTCTGCCCAAAAGAATGCATAAAAAAACTAAGGCACTTCCGATTAAAAATTGATTTTTTGCTATTTTTTGCCACCATCCATTTTCCGTAACCCTTAGTTTTTTCTTGAACAAATTTGTTTTTTATTTTTTGTAACTCAGGTCGCTACCCTGAGTAGTTACTTATTAACAATGATAACTATTAGACTTGTTAACTTTGACGCTGCATCCTTCTCAAACTAGGTGTCTGAGTGATAGTTGGTATTTTACCAGCCCTATAAAATTCTAAATACCAGTCAACAAATTGTTGAATGCCCTCGGCAAAAGGAGTGTTTGGTTGATACCCTAAATCATCCATAATTTCTTTGACATCTGCATACGTCACATGCACATCTCCTGGCTGCATTGGCATCATTATTTTCTCTGCTTTTTTACCAATTTTTTCTTCTAATACTTCGATAAAATCTAATAATTTGACTGGCTTGTTATTGCCAATATTATAAACTTTAAAAGGCGCCTTAGAACTAGAAACAGCAGGATTGAAAGCATCCCAATTTTCATCTCCTTGCGCAGGGTGGTCCAACACTTTGACAATTCCTTGGATAATATCAGCGATGTAGGTGAAATCTCTGGACATATTACCACGATTAAATACCTTGATTGGTTTATCCGCCAAAATTGCCTCTAGGAATAAGAAGTAAGCCATGTCAGGACGTCCCCAAGGGCCATATACCGTAAAGAATCTTAAACCTGTAGTCGGAATGCCATACAAATGACTGTAGGTATGAGCTAATAATTCATTCGAGCGTTTCGTGGCAGCATATAAAGAAACTTGGTGTCCTACACTATCCGTAGTCGAAAGTGGCATCTTTTTATTCAGCCCATAAACACTAGAGCTACTGGCGTAAACTAAGTGTTTTATTTTAAAATGTCGGCAACATTCTAGGACATTCACAAATCCAACGACATTGCTTTGAACATAGGCCTGTGGGTTTTCTAAACTGTACCTTACACCTGCCTGTGCCGCTAAATTACAAACCATATCAAACGGACTATTAGCAAATAGCCACTCCATATTTTCTTTATCTTCCAATTTCAACTTAATAAATTGATAATTGGGATGATAATGGCTTTGCGCCATTTGATTATAGCCTGTTGTTCTTTTCTGAATGCCCATTTCCTTCAAGCGACCATACTTTAAATTCACATCATAATAGCCATTGATACAATCTAATCCTACGACTTCTTCTCCACGGTTGACTAAATATTGTACTAAGTGAAAGCCTATAAAACCAGCGGCTCCAGTTACTAAAATTTTCATAGTTGTTTTTCTTCGTAAGGATTAAATAATAAGCCTTTCAATCCTCCCAAGACATTCAACTA
>CAZXYA010000470.1:0-7445 GCA_964644655.1 uncultured Saprospiraceae bacterium
GAAAAACTTCTAAAACTCTTCTATTCGTTCTAGCTGGGCTACGAGAAAATACCCCACCAATGACTTCTTTCTGAGTGATTCCACCAAATGTATAAAAATCCCAATTATTATTGATAGATGTTCCTGCATTAATAAAAATACCCATATTGGTACTTTCCGCTGTTCCTAATACTGCTCTATCTAAATCTATCCCTCTAATTCTTTGTAAATCTTCGTCAGAAGAAGCTCCTGCTGCTTGCCAAATTTCATCTGGATACCAGCCTGTACTATGCGCATAAGTACCTGATCTATCTGTTGGTTCTTGGTGGCTAAACGAAATAGTCGTGTTAACAAAACCATCCTTACCCCAAGGCAAACCAAAGTTAGCAGACGCATTGAATGTTTGACCATCTCTTACATTTCCACCATAAATGCTTTCTCCTTCTGGTCCTGCATTCGTGAATTCATCATATTCAGGGTTGGTATTTGTCCCTCCTGTATATAATCGAATGGTACCACCAGAACGAGCATCATTCAACTGTAAATTAACGACCCCTGCAATCGCATCAGAACCATATTGTGCAGCTGCACCATCTCTTAATATTTCTACTCTTTTAACTGCAGCAGAAGGAACAGAGTTAATATCATTCGCAATTTGTCCTCTACCAACACCAGAGTTATTAGAGAAAAAAGCTACTTTATGTCTTCTTTTTCCATTTACTAGTAAAAGTGTTTGGTCAGGAGATAAACCTCTTAAAGAAGCTGGATCTACTAAAGGCGCTAAATCGTTGATACCAAACTTAGGCGCACTAAAAGAAGGTGCAGAGAAGTGTAGAGATTGTCCTATATCTGGCTGTGCAGTAGATTGTAATGCTTCTGCACCAATTACATCAATAGGAACAGGTCTATCCACATTTGTTCTAGGCTTACCACGAGAACCTAAAACAGTTACACTTTCTAAATCGACCCCTTCTGACATGGTTACATTAATCGTAGAACGACCATTCACGACTTCTTCTACCTCGCTATAACCTGTGTAAGAAAATACCAAAGTTGACCCGTCAGGTGCATCAATAGTATAATTTCCGTCAATATCAGTAACAGTTCCTGTTCCGACACCTTTTATTTGAATATTGACGCCAATTAAAGGTTCTCCGTCAGAATCCGTTACTTGTCCATAAACCGAAGCTTCTGGAGTGCTAGAAATGATAGTCGTTCTTTTATTTAGTACAATATGATTATTATTATAAACTTTATAATCAATAGCAATTGGACTAAATAATTGATTTAGAACGGTCTCTAAAGTGACATTATCCGCAGCAATAGATATTTTTTGATTCGTTTTAATCTTTTGCGGATTGTAAGTGAAATAAACAGAAGCAGAAGATTCTATAAAAGAAATTGCCTTTTTTAGCTTCACATCTTCCATCGTGATGGAAATTTTTTGATTCAGAATTTCCTGAGCATTGCCATCCTTAGCATTGGCTGCTATAAAGGTGAATGCAATTAATAATAGTTGAAATAAAGTAAATTTCATAACCTGACTAAATAAATGTAGAGGTTTTCGCATTTTTTGCATAATTTTGAAATTGTATGTACAAAATACGCTCTCGGATATAACAATGGCTTATAACTGCTCCAACAGTTGAGTCCAATTTTCCCGAAGCGTGTGTTTAACATTCTTATTAATCGGCGATGCTCCAACATCGTCGATTTTTACATCAGCGAATATAGATTCGCTTTTCCCTGAGGATATAAATCCTTCTAGGATTATTCGCAGCCCGTTCCACTCAAATAAATGCTTGCTTCCTGTTGCTTATATTCTAAATCCATGGCTTGACAAATAATATCTAACTTATCGAAAATGGAAACTTCTTCTAATGTTGTGGTAATTAGGCAATTCGCCAAATTATCCGCAAAAGAAATTTCTAATCCATATACTTTACCCAAGACCTCCAAGACTTGTGGCAAAGGCTCTTCAATAAATTTTAATTGTGTTATTTGTTTGATAGGTTTTACGGGAAGTGGCAAGGCACTCACCATTTTTTGCATATCTGCTTTGACCTTATTGAAAACCACCGTTTGATTAGGGGTGACTTCTAATTTTTTGTTTGGGATAGGAATTATGATTTGTTCATCGGTGCGAATGACAAATTTTTCTGATTCGCCAATCACTTTTTTAGGTAAGGAGTTTACTTGGGCATAAACCGCTACTTTTCCAGTTTTTACTGCTACTTCTACTTCTTTTTCACCTTCAAAAGCCTTGATAGTAAAACTCGTTCCTAAAACTTTTGTAATCGTTTCATTGGCATATACAACAAAGGGCTTGGTCGTATCTCGTTGTATATCAAAAAAAGCTTCTCCTTTTAAGACGACTTCTCTTTGATTTTTTGCAAAACAAGTTGGATATTTTAAACTACTAAATGGTTCCAGAATGACTTTACTATCGTCTGAGAGTACAATAGTAGTCGCTATAGCAGTTGTATTTTTCAATTCTTTCCACTCACAATTCCGAGTTGTTTTATCTGTTAATTGCTCAGCAGTTTTAGGAGCATTTTGTAAAAAATAAAAGCTAAAAAATCCAACCAAAAATAAACTGGCTATAGCTGCTGCATATTTCCACCAACTTAAGGTACGAACTTTGGCTATATTTTTAGGCTTTTCACGACTAACTTGTTGTTGGATAATTGCCCAATTTTCTTTAACAGTTGCTTTTGGTGCGGTAATAGATTCCACTTCATGTATTTGTAAAATCAAAGCTTTTGCTTCTGCTACTACTTCCATTTTTTCAGGAAAATCTGCTAAATAAGTCGCCCAAAAGGTAATGTTCTCCTCATTTGGAGTTAAGACCCATGCTACAAAAAGGTCATTGATGATAAAATCTTCTAAATTATTTAGTCCGTTAGGCTTCATTATTTGTTGGTATGTTGCTGTGTTTAAAGCAGTTTTAAATGACTGCTTTGGATATATGATACAAGCAATACTATTTTATACTCGCTATAAATGTAATTTTTTTTATTTTTTTGAAATATTATTTTTTGACTTATAAAAAGGACGGAATGAAAGCGATATATGCGGTCAAGGAATTTACAAGGCGGCAATGAGAAATTGCCGATCTGTTCTAGATTTGTGGCAATCGAACTTGTTTTTTCAAAGCCTTAATGCCTTTGTATAAAAGATTGGAAACTGATTGGTAATTAATGTCAAGTACTTCCGCAATTTCGTCGGTTTTTAAATTTTGAAAATATCGAAGATTAATTACCTCTTTTTGGCGAGTCGGCAAATTTTGGATACAAGCATGTAATTGACTAAGAGTTTCTTGTTCCAATTCCTCTAAAATGATTCTATTTTCAAAGGAATCCTGAATAGCCTCATTTGGTTGTTCTCCATTTCCTGTTAAATTTCTAGATTCTAAGATTCGTAAAATACGATTTCGTAAAGATTTTAAGAGGTAAGCTCTAACGTTTTGAACGGCTGGTAATTGTGCTTTCTTTTGCCAAAGATTGATGAAGACATCTTGAATAGCATCATTAATAATTTCTTTGTTTTGGGTTAATTTATAACCATAGGCAGTTAATAAGGCGGCATTTTGTTGATAAATAAACTCAAGGGCGGTGGCTTCACCGTTGAGCAAATTTTGCCATAATTGAGCATTATCTTTTGTTGAATTGCTTACACGTTTCATTACTTAATTCTGTTGAGTCGTGGCAAAGCTAGAAAAATATTGTGTTTTTTAAGTATTATTATTACTTTTTATTTGAATAAAAAAACGATACCATTAAAGTTGCCATGTTAAAAAAATCTTTTACGCCTGGGGTTCGATTAATGCTGATTGCTACTTTCTTTTTTGCTATTATGCAAACCTTGATTAAAGAATTAAAACAATTCAATACTTTTGAAATCTTCTTTTTTAGAGGGAGTGTTAATATGGTTTTATGCATCAGTTATTTGAAATATTTTGCTATTCCATTACTTGGCAGGAAGCATAAATGGTTGTTTGCCAGAGCCTTTTCTAGTTTAATAGCGACCTGTATTTTTTATTACACTTTAAAAGTCATGCCTTTTGGAGCGGCAGTTGCCTTGAAATATTTATCGCCCATCTTCGCCGCTATTTTTGCGATTATTATAGTCAAAGAACGATTGAAACCAATTCAATGGTTATTCTTTTTATTGGCGATTATTGGAGTGATTTTATTAAAAGGCTTTGATGTGCGTATAGAAATGTGGGCATTAATTTTAGCCTTAGCAGCTTCCGTTATCGGCGGATTTGCTTTTATTTTTATTAGAAAAATTGGGAAATCAGAGCATCCATTGGTCATCGTTAATTATTATATGACAACCGCTACTATTGTAACAGGATTATTGATGATTCCCTATTGGCAAACGCCTAGCACTCACTTTGAATGGATGGCACTTATTGGCATTGGCATAACTGGTTTTATCGCTCAATTTTATATGACTCGTGCCATGCAAATGGAATCGGTCAACCGAATGGCTCCATTGAAATATTTGGAGTTGGTTTATGCTTTATTAGTAGGCTTCTTTTGGTATGGAGAAGGGTATACGCTTTTTGCTTTTTTGGGGATTAGTTTGATAATGATTGGGATGGTTTTGAATGTGGTGATAGGGAAGAAGTAGTTTCTGTTTTTCAAAAAGGAACTAAAAATTAAACAAAGTAGTTTATTTGCTTTGTAATACTTTTTTGCGAGCGATACCAGCAATAGTCAACTAAACATTTCACCATGAATCCATCACCCACAACGTCAACAAATCCATATATTTCCCTAATGAAAACAGCATGGAAATATGCCCAGAAAGAACGTAAAAAATATGTATTCATATATCTCCGATTTGCGGCGAGTAACCTTGTTCATGCACTAGAACCCATTATTTGGGGATTATTTATCAACCAAGTTCAATTGCAAGGCGCAGAAATTATCCATTCTGCTTGGTTATACGTTGGTGCTTACTTATTAATAAAATTAGTTGACTGGTATTTTCATGGTATCGCCAGAGTAAGAGAAATGGATTTAGCCTTCAATATTAGCCAGAATTTTTTACAAGAATTATATTTTAAAGCGGTGCATTTGCCCGTTCAATGGCACCAAGACAATCATAGCGGCGCTACCATAAATAGAATTAGAAAGGCTTATGAAGCTTTAAAGAAATTTTTTGCGCATGGTTATGAATATATGCATGCAAGTGCCAAGTTTATTTTCTCCTTTGGTGCAATGCTTTATTTTGCGCCTTTGGTAGGACTTGTTGCTTTACTATTAGGACTTGGTATTGTGCTAGTTATTTTCTTGTTCGATAAACCTTACATTGCTACCTTAAAAGAAGTCAATGAAAAAGAACATACGCTTTCTTCTACTTTATTTGATAGTTTATCCAATATAATTACGGTGATTACCCTACGTTTGGAAAGTCGAATGGAAAATATTGTCATGCAACGAGTAGATGATATATTGCCTCCATATAAACGGAATGTGCGGATTAATGAATGGAAATGGTTTGTAGTGGATATGTTAGTTGGGGTAATTTATGCGATCATTTTAATTGGCTATATCTATCAAAATTATGTTCCTAATGAAATTTTTTTGATTGGAGGTTTAGTCACTTTAATGGCGTATGTTCGTCAATTTACTACTGTTTTCCATGATATTGCTTGGATGTATACAGATATAGTGAATTATGATACGGATGTAAAAACAGCGATGAATATTATTAATGCTTATGATGCTTTGAAAACGGATACTGAGATTGCCCCACTACCTAAAAATTGGCAACAAATTAAGATTAATAACTTGAATTTTCTACACCATAAAGACAATACAGCAATAGCAGACCACCAAAAGGCAGGTTTATTCAACTTAGATGTAATCATTCACAAAGGGCAGAAAATTGCTTTTATTGGAGAGAGTGGTAGTGGGAAAAGTACTTTATTAGCTTTGTTAAGAGGGCTATATCCGCCCATTAATTTACAATTAGTAGTAGACAATCAAGCACCAGTTACGCAATTAGGATTAATTTCAGACCATGTAACCCTTTTCCCTCAAGAACCAGAAATATTTGAAAACTCGATTGAGTATAATATTACCCTTGGTCTAAAATATGAAAAAGCAGCATTAGCACAAGTCGCAAAAATCGCCCATTTTTCGGAAGTAGTCCAGCAGTTACCAAATGGTTATGAATCCAAAATACAAGAGAAAGGAGTCAATTTATCGGGTGGACAAAAACAAAGATTGGCTTTGGCTAGGGGTATTTTTGCAGCGAAAGATAGCGACCTTATTTTGTTGGACGAACCAACAAGTAGTGTAGACCCCAAAACAGAGGTCAAAATTTATGAACAATTATTCCATGAATTTAGGGATAAAGCCATTCTATCAACTTTGCATCGTTTACATTTATTACCCCAATTTGATTATATCTACGTGATGGATAAAGGACGGATTGTGGATGAAGGTACTTTTGATAGTTTATTTGCTAGTAGTGAAATTTTTCAAGAGATGTGGGCACATCAAGAGCAAATGGTTTAAAAGAAAGAGATGTTATTTTGGTGTCTCTTTCTTTATGATGCTATTGATTAGCTTGGTGATTTTTACCTTTTCAGACCTTGTTAGTTTCACTTCTTTCAAAAAAGTTCCATTAATAAATTTCCAAGTTAGTTTTGTATCTTTAAGTTCCAAACCTCTTTTTAGAAATTGAATATGAAGTGGGTCTTGCTTAGTTGCTTTTACTAGTTCTTCTTTTGATAATTGAGGAAATGCGCTGTAGAGGTTTAAGATATTTATTAAAGATTGTAATAACTTACCTTTTCTAGTACCAATTTCTTCTCCTTTTTTGATACCTTTCTTGATACCAATTTCTTCTCCTTTTTTGATACCTTTCTTGATACCAATTTCTTCTCCTTTTTTGATACCTTTCTTGATACCAATTTCTTCTCCTTCTTTTAAAAGCATTTCCAAGGCATTTTTGACTTTACCTTTGGAATCTTTAGAATTTATTTGTGCTACTATTGCTGCCATATTTTCTTTTGAAGGTTCCGTTACACCATAGATATAGGTGAAAATAGATTTGAATTGATAATCTAGTTGCTCGTCAAAAATAATATTAATATTTTGAATAATCAAGTCAAAATCGTGGCGACTTGCCATTGCGACTAATGCACTTCGTAAAAAAGCCTGTTCTATTTTTAATAATTGGGTCGTTGGTACTTCAACAATATTTTTAAATAAAAAATCAAAACTCGGAAGAAATTGCTTAAATCGGTCAAAGTAAGGATGGTCTTGGAATACTTCATTTAAGGTTTTAGGTGTCCACTTTTCTTTACCATTATAAAATAATAAGGGTAGAACAGGTTCAACTTTTCTTCCTTTTTCGTTAACCATTCGATTTAAAGCTAGAAAAATATATAGTTCTTGACAGAAAACAGTCTAATATTTTTTGTAGTACAACAAAAACCTTAT
>CAZXYA010000471.1:0-7428 GCA_964644655.1 uncultured Saprospiraceae bacterium
TGCGATGGTGTAAGTTTGTAACTTACACCTAATATCAAGCTATCGAAAATAGATACAATACAAACAACAATAAAACAGTAGCTCCTAAACAAAAAGCATTTAACAATCATGAAAATGTAGAATATTATCTATTGTTGAGTTGATAATGAAATGGTCTGCTATAAGTGAATTGTATTGATTTGAAGAGGATTCTTCAAATCCGTGAACTACAGCATCAGGGAAGGCGGAATTCATTATCTTGACAGTTCGCATTAACGTAGGCTTACTTAGGTCAGTTCTATTAATCAATAGATTTCTAATCCATTCTTCATGAATAATTTCAGACCATTTAGGGGAAAATATTTCTAAGTCGGCGAGATTCAATAATAAATCTCTAATTGGTGCAGGATAGATAACATTCGCATCTAGGACAGCAGTAAATCGAGGAGAGTGTATCATTTAATATCCTAGATTAAGTTTCTGCGCTTCCGAGGCAAGACTATTGAGTTGTTTTCTTCTTTTCTTTTTGAATTTAGATTCATATTCCAAAATATCTTGCAATAAAATTCTTCTGTGGCTACCGACTTTTTTATAGGGAATATTTCCTTTTTCCAAAAGTTTGATAATATGAGGGCGAGATACATTTAAAATTTCGGCGGCCTGTTGAGTGGATATTTCAGCATCAGTAGGCAATAATGCTATCGACTTTCCTTCAGCCATATTACTTAGAATGGATGTAAATAATTTCAGTGCTTTTAGCGGAATCGATATTAATTCATCGGATCCTTGAATGGTTATGTTTACAACATTCAATTTATTCTTTATTGCTTTGTCCTCACTTTTTGTCAGTGCTTTGATGGATGATAAAGCAATTTTTTGATCTGATTTCGTTATTTTATGAATCGAAGAACTCATTAATTTATTATTTGATTTCAATATACAAACGAAACAAACGAAACACAAATTTAGTTTCATTTATTTCGATTATTAGTATGATTGATGTAACAACCCTTTATTGGCAATACAGTATTTTAGGCTGTCTATTAGAATGATTATATAAACTTCCCTTGTGAAAATATCTACCTGCGATGGTGTAAGTTTGTAACTTACACCCAATATCAAGCTATCGAAAATATATACAATACAAACAAAAATAAAGCAGTAGCTCCTAAACAAAAAGCATTTACCAATTACGAAAATATAGAATATTATCTATTGTTGAGTTGATAATGAAATGGTCTGCTATAAGTGAATTGTATTGATTTAAAGCTGATGGATTTTATAGCTTTTTTCTAGCTGTTACTGGTGTTTTTGGCTTTGGTAGAAGGTTTGATATAGGGTTGAAGTTACAAACTTCAACCATCGATTGTGCTAGGATTTTGGGCTATGGGGATATTTTTTTAGCAGGGTAGTTTTGTCTACTTATTCTGTTGGCTAGCAATTTTTTATTATTTAATTATACTTAAGCTATCGTGGTATATAACGAATATTTCTCTTAGATTATGTTTTATAATTAATTTAAATTAAATTTGACTGACTTTAGGAGAAAAAAACGTTTTAATTAAGAAATATACTATGTTAATTAGATTTGTCACTTCCAATTTTCTTTCTTTCAATGAGGAAAGAGAATTTAATATGCTTGCAGGTTCTTTTCGGACACATAAGCATCATGTATATAAAGCAGGAAAATTAAAAGTTTTAAAGGGAACAGCAATATATGGAGCGAATGGTGCAGGAAAGTCCAACTTAGTGAAAGCTATGGATTTTTTACAGGAACTAGTGGAAGATGGAGGATTAACTAAGTCTATTAATTCAAAAAAATTTAAATTAGATAAAACGAATCAGAAGAAACCAACGGAATTTGAGATTGAATTTTATTATAAAAGAAAAATTTACTCTTATGGATTTAGTCTAAATAGTACTTCAATAGAAAAGGAATGGTTATATTTTTCAGGGATTGATAAAGAAGATACTTTGATTTTTGAACGAGAGAGAGACAAAAAAGGGAAGGAGCATATTAAACTAGCTAAGAAATATTTAAAAACACAGAAAGATCGATTGTTGATAGAGTTAATGGAAGAGGACTTGTTAAAAAAAGATGAACTTTTGTTAGGTAAATCAGATAGTTTAAAGAAAATTACAGATATTAGAAATGCAAGGGAATGGATCACTAACAAATTAGTTTTTATTTATCCACATAGTAGATTTGGTAGTTTAGTACCTGCTTTTGTATTATTAGAAGGTTTTGGAGGATTTACAAATGAACTTCTAAACACATTTGATACGGGGTTAAATGAAATAGATATTGAGACCCTTGAATTTGAAGTGTTTTTTGGAAAAGAAGATGAAGATTTTAAAAATGAACTTATAGAAGCGTTAACAGAAATAGAAGGAAAAGAAGATATGGGGGTTATTTTTGAGTTTAAAGAGGAAAAACTAATTGCACAAAGGAAAGACAATAAGAATTTTGTTTTGAGGATAATTGGTGTGCACTATAACTCAAAAAAGGAAAAAGTGAAGTTTGAACTATCAGAAGAATCGGATGGGACAAGGCGACTATTAGATTTTATGCCGGCGTTCAATAGTATTTTATCATCTGATGAAACATATATTATAGATGAAATTGATCAAAGCCTCCATCCTACTTTACTCTATACACTAGTAAAGAAAATAATGGAAGAACAATCAACAAAAGGTCAATTGATATTTACCACTCACGAGGCTAGTTTGTTGGATTTAAATATTTTTAGACAAGATGAAGTTTGGTTTATAGAAAAAGATAAAAGTGGTGCTAGTCAATTATATTCCTTAAGTGATTTTAAGCCAAGAAATGATTTAGATATTCAGAAAGGATACTTAAAAGGTAGGTTTGGAGCAATTCCTTTTACTGCTGATTTGAAAAACTTAAATTGGCAAAACGATGATGCGTAAGAAAAGAGGCTATCAAAGAGATAAACCAAAAGCATTAGTACGGGACTACAAACTCTTTGCAATAGCTTGTGAGGGAGGGAAAAGAGAACCTATCTATTTTAGTTTCTTTGAGCAAATTTCTAACAGAATCAAAGTCGATATTATCCAAGATAAAGTAAGTGATGTTGAGTTAAAGCATAAATATGAAACTAAATCAGCGCCAGATTGGGTATTAGATAGAGCCATTAAGTATATAGAGAAAGAAGGACTAATTGATGAGGATGAATTATGGTTTGTTATTGATAAAGATAAATGGAAAGAAGAACAATTGAGGAAAATCGCAGATTATTGTTCAGATTATCCTAATTGGCATATTATAATTAGCAACCCTTGTTTTGAAGTATGGCTTTACTTTCATAAGAAACAGCAAATTCCAAATAAAAACAAAATTACTTGTAAAGGATTAAAAACAGAGGTATCAAAGTTTGAAAAGGGTGGATATAGTCCAACCAAATTCATGCCTTATTTATTGGATGCCATCTCAAATGCCAAAAAGGCAGATCTTAATAAAGATCATTTTTTACCTCCTAAAGGTGTAACTAAAATTTATGAATTAGGGGAAGCGTTAATACAAATTATAGGTAAAAATGATTTTGAAAAATTTCTTTCAAGCTCTACTGAAATATCGTAAAGTCGAATATTTTGCTCGACATGGTTTAAATAAATAGATTAGTATTTCAAGTTTTTTGTATTATTAACATATTTACGCACTCAATAATAACTGCGATGGTGTAAGTTTGTAACTTACACCCAATATCAAGCTATCGGAAATATATAAAATACAAACAACAATAAAACAGTAGCTCCTAAACAAAAAGCATTTAATAATTACGAAAATGTAGAATATTATCTATTATTGAGTTGATAATGAAATGGTCTGCTATAAGTGAATTGTATTGATTTGAAGAGGATGGATTTTATAGCTTTTTTCTAGCTGTTACTGGTGTTTTTGGGTTTGATGAAAGGCCTGAATAGGGTTGAAGTTACAAACTTCAACCATCGACCCTGCGAGGATTTTAGTCTATGTGGTTGTCTTTTAGAGGATCGTCTTGTTCATTTCTACAATAAAGTATGCTTAAACTATCGTGGTCCAAAATCTATGCAGAGTCAATGGTCTAAGTTGCAATCAGAAAACACAAATTGACTATTATAAGCAATAGAACACCTTACATTAAAAACATTCCCATCGCTCAAGAACTATGCACACTGCGATGGTGTAAGTTTGTAACTTACACCCAATATCGAGCTATTGTTTTTGGGTTTGGTGGAAGGCTTGATATAGGGTTGAAGTTACAAACTTCAACCATCGATCCTGCTAGAATTTTAGCTTATGTGGATGTCTTTTAGAGGATCGTTTTGTTCATTTCTGCAATGAAGTATACTTAGACTATCGTGGGCAGTAGTTTGATTTGCATTATTTAGTGCCCTTTATAGTGTCAACCATCGAGTATAATTACGTTTTTTCATATTTGTGAAAATATTTGCATATATGAGAATTTTAAAGTAAAATTGCATTGTAATTAATCGTTTATGATATATTCAAATGATAAAGTCAAACGTTTACTAAAGTCAGAATTAGTAAAACGAGGTATTAAAACTATTGATTTAGTTGAATTATTAAACCAAGAAGGTTTAAATGAAACTAAATCAAGTGTTACAAGCAAAATTAGTAGAGGTACTTTTAGTGCTGCATTTTTTCTTCAATGCCTTTCTGTTATAGGTTGTTCTAAGTTGGAAATTGAAACTTCAACTCTAGCAATAGCAGCAGAGCCTATCATAAAATATAAAGCTAATTCAGATGAAAAATAATAACAAATTAAAATTTATTGACCTTTTTGCTGGGTTAGGTGGTATTCGATTAGGATTTGAACAGGCTTGTCATGAAAGAGGTATTAATACGGAGTGTGTTATGACTTCTGAAATCAAACCTTATGCAATTGAGACGTTGAAACATAATCATCATCACGAAAATTTTGTTGGTGATATTTTTAATGTTAAAAATGAAGATATACCTCAATTTGATTTTCTATTTGGTGGTTTTCCTTGCCAACCTTTTAGTGCTGGTGGAAAAAGACAAGGCTTCGCAGATACAAGAGGAACTTTATTTTTTGAAATTGAAAGAATATTAAGGCATCATCAGCCAATGGGATTTATTCTTGAAAATGTTGAAGGAATGGTTAAACATGACTTAGAACATAAGAAAGATAAAATTGGTCGAACTTTAAAAACAATCATATATAAGCTTGAGAAAGAGTTAGGTTATCAAGTTTCTTATGAAGTGTTAGATTCTGTCAATTTTGGTGTTCCTCAATCAAGGAAAAGAATCTTTATTGTAGGAACTAAAAATCATAAGGTTTCTTTACAAGATTTTAAACCAACTTTTAATGTTATTAAAAATGTTTTAGAAAAAGGAATTCCAACTTTAGATACTAAATTTACTCAAAAATTATTGGCTAAATATTCTATAAAAAATTTATACGGAAAATCTATAAAAGACAAACGTGGTGGAGTTAATAATATTCATAGTTGGGATATCGGTATAAAAGGAGAATGTACACCTCAGCAAATTGATTTATTAAATAAATTGTTTAAAGAGCGACGAAAAAAGCATTGGGCGAAAGAGATTGGTATTGATTGGATGGATGGAATGTCTTTAACATTGAAACAAATTGAAACTTTTGCTCCTACTAATAATTTATTTTCAAGTACTAATTATAATTTGAAAGAGTTGTTAGATGATTTGGTTCAAAAAGGATATTTGAAATTCGAACATCCTAAAAAATTAGTAGTAGAAGAAACGCCAAATGGAATTATAAAATCAAGAGTTTACGACGAAACAAAGCCAAAAGGTTACAATATAGTAACTGGAAAACTAAGCTTTGAAATTAATAAAATTCTTGATCCAAATGATATTGCTCCGACACTTGTCGCTACGGATATGAATAAAATTGTTGTTTCAGATGGTAACGGTTTACGAACTTTAACTATTCGTGAAGCACTTAGAATTTTTGGCTATCCTGAAAATTATAATATTCCTGTAAAGAAACGATTGGCTTTTGATTTATTAGGAAATACAGTAGTTGTTCCTGTTGTAAAAGCGGTTTCGGAAAGGATTCTAGATGCTATTGAAAAAAACTCAAATATAACTGATACCAAATCTAAACATATAAGTGCCTTATTATAATTTAATTCTAAAATAATTTAAGGCTTTTTTTTATTAAAACTATCCTTTAAAAATTTTATTATCTCAGCTTTATCTTCTTTTGTTAAATCTTTATGCGAGTTATATAAAGTATTCTTAATTGAATATGAGATTGTTTTGTTTAGTAGTTGCTTGAATTCTTCAGCACTTTTAAATTTTGGTTCTGCATTCCAAGATTTGGTTCTTACATTTCTTCTTCGATGAGTAATTAATCCATCCCTTCTTTTGCCAACAAAGTTATAAAAATGATCAATTAGACATTCCTCTACAAATAGATTCTCTCCTAGCAGGTGATTATATTTTACTTCAATGAAAAAACATAGCTCTCCATCAAATTTTGTAAATACTTTATCTCTCCAATTTGTTGTTGTTGATAGGTCTTGATTAGCATTTGTAACTTTCTTTCCTGTTTTGAAGACTACTTTATTTCCAGCTTTAATATCAATGAAAATTGATTTTGAATATTGTTCATCAATAATATCTGGAATTTCATTTTTGTTATCAGATTGATCCTTGAATTTATTTTTAACGAGTAACCCTTTTTCTACAAGGAATTTAATTATAGGTGGTTCTACTTGTTTACCAAACTCTTTATAGTGCCATTTTGCATTAGGATTTTTTTTAATGACATCATTGAGATATTTGGTCAAATTCTTCATTTCATTCTGCCGCTGCTTAAGATAGTCCTTGGGTACTGATTTTTTCATGAAGTTATGGTGTGTGTATTAGAATGTTGATGCTAAGTTTTCTAGTCATTGATAACTTTGTAATAATGTAGGTGTATAAGTTGGTAGGGTTGTTTTCATTAAATTGTTAAGTAACGACAAAATAATGAGTTTCACACTCTATTTTATCGACGCATAAAAATAAAGGTAATTAAAAATATACATATATCAAAATATCACTAAATGTAGATGTATAAAACAACAAACCAATCCCCCGATTTAATTACCCCTCATTCCGTATCTTTGCACCCGTGAAAAACTTAGAAAAACTACTAGCAGCCTACAAAGCAGACAGCCGCGTAGCCCAGATAACAAAAGCACTAAACCAAGAAACGCCCGCACGACTACAACTAGTCGGAATGATGGGCGCACAGGAAGCCTTTGTCTTAAGCGGAACCTACCTCAACAATGATAGCAGTCATCTATTCATTGCCACCGATAAAGAAGAAGCGGCGTATCTCTTGAATAGTTTACAGACACTATTTGATAAGAAGCCAATTCATTTCTTTCCAGACTCCTTTAAGCGGCCGATGTATTTTGAGGCATTGAATA
>CAZXYA010000472.1:0-7421 GCA_964644655.1 uncultured Saprospiraceae bacterium
GTAGCTATTGCTAATAAATTTGAAGAAATCAGGGCGAAAAAGACGCTTTTTTAGCCCGAAGGATAAATTCCCAACAAGCTCTAAGTTGACACCTTTAAAACGAAGAATTAATTTATACCATACTCATCAAAAACTTTATGAACTATATGTTCTTTATGGTGAAAATCTAAGCTTTACTCGTCAAAAAAACTTTCCCGATTAAAATGCGGGACAAGTTGTGGACTATGTGTTCTTTGTCCCTTTGTGGTAAAAAACAAATAACTTACTATTATCTAAACTACCTATATATCAAAATTAATTTCTACTTCATCGGTCGTTGGATGTGACTGACAAGTTAGGATGTAGCCTTCTGCGACTTCATCATCATCTAAGGCAAAACAGGCGTCCATTTCTACAGACCCTTTGACTACTTTTGCCATACAAGTGGAACAAGCACCTGATGTACAAGAATAAGGCGGATCAAAATCTTTATCTAGTAAAGTATCTAAGATATTTTTGCTGCCATCCATGACTAATTCTATCCGTTTGCCTTCTAAGGTTGCAATTAATTTTGTGCCTCCTTTTCCGCCTTCTGCACCCGCTGCTTTTTCTTCGTCTGATTTTGGCGAAGCAAAATGTTCTCTATGAATCTTTTTAGGGTCGATGCCCTTATCATTCAAAACTTTTTCCACGATGTCCATCATAGGTGCAGGGCCACATAAAAAGTATTCCGATTCTTTTGCCGTTGTTTGGTTTTCTTCAATAAAGTTATTGATAATTTTAGCGTTGACAAAGCCTGTTTTACCCGTCCATCTTGGCTTGGCTTTTTTGAAGACGCTACCAAAACCACTTGGTTTATATAGTTTTGGTTCGCTTAAAATATGTTCCATTTTAAACTGTCCTTCATATCTTTTTTCTATCGCCTCTAATTGGTCTTGGAACATGATGGTGTCTTCGTTCTGATTGCCATATAATAAAAAAGTCGAACTTTTAGGTTCTTTTTCTACGACTGTTTTAGCAATAGAGAATAAAGGCGTAATCCCACTTCCTCCACCAAATAAATAATAGTTTTTCTGATTTTCTACAGCTAGTTTGGTATGGAAATTTCCTTGTGGTGCCATCACTTCTACGGCTGTTCCTACTTTCACTTTATCATTGATATGATTAGAAACCAATCCTTTTTCCACTCTTTTTACGCCAATGGTCAAATTTTCTTCTAAAGGGCTACTACACATGGAATAGGCTCGACGAACTTCTTTACCGTTGATGGTAAATTTGACGGTCAAATACTGTCCTGGAATGTATTCAAAAGTGGATGCTAAATCTGCTGGTATGGCTAAGGTGACGGCTACAGCTTGGTCCGTTTCTGCCTTGACGTTGACTACTTTTAGTTTATGGAAATTAGTACTCATTTATCTGTTTTTTACCACATAGTTACAAAGTTCACATAGTCCACAACTTGTCCCGCATTTTAATCGGGAAAGTTTTTAGTGGATTTATTTGAATCTTTTTAATGTGGTGAATGCTTATTATTTTTATAAAATTTTCAAGAACGAAACAGATTGTCAGCCGAATAGTTTTATAGATTATTCAAGCAATTACTCGTTCTTAAAAAAGGTTTTGCAAAGATAGGAAATTGAAGGTAAAGTTAATGGGGTATTAATGGTTATGAAATTAACTTTCTATATAGGTTTTAAACCCTCAACAGTCATCAATAAAAAATTCATTGCCTTGTCATAATCCAACAATTCATAATCCAACCCAAGCACTCGGATATTATTATAATAAGCTGGTTTATTTCGGTAATAATATTTTTCTAATTCAATGGCAATCGCTTTTTCTCCTAATTTTCTTAATAAAAACCATTTTTCAATCAATCTTGCTGTTCTGCCATTTCCATCTTGTAATGGATGAATTTTCAAGAAAATCAGATGAATGAAAGCTGCATAATAAAAAGTCTCGGCTATGGTTAATTCTACCTTTAGTAACAACTTAACATCATGAAATAATTTATCCCATTCTTCTTTGACTTTATGTGGTTCGCAAGCGACATATTCAATCCTATCTGCTTCATTTAAAACAAACATGGGATTTGTTCTAATTTTTCCTCTCTGGCTTTTGGCTAATAAATGCAGACTTAAAATACTATGTGCTTTTAGCACATTTTTTTTTCTTAGTTTTTTCGTTTGAATAAAGGTATAAGCCGCCATTAAATCATCTGCTTTTTTGGTATAGTCTGGTTCGTATTTTACTTTTAAAAACCGATGCTTGATATAACTGTCCACCTCTACATTTTCCCCTTCTATCTTTGAAGAATAAACTGCTGAAACGGAATTATAAAAACTAAAATAATCAAATGGAATTTTTTCGACTGATTTAGTAGTAATAGCTTTGGCTAAATCAAAATCAATCTTGCTTTGAAAGTCTTTTACTAAAGTATTGGGTATTATTTTTAATCCGTTTATCATTTAATATTATCGGTGCTTATTTTTTTCATTAAAAAATTACTTTTTTTAATTCGTCTTTTATCAGGATAGGTTATTTTTTAACCACATGTGATAATACAAAATAAATTTTATGCTTATTGAAATTAAGTTTCTTTATTCTTTCTTGGAATCACATGAAGTGGCTTGTTTTTAATTTCATTTATTATAGCAATAAATTCACTTTCATCTCTCCTCCATGCATAGTATGCTAAACCACCAACTATCAATGAAATTGAAATCAAAATAGCATTCACCAGAATTTCTATTGTAATAACATTTTCATCAACTTCCCCTTTGTAATAAATCACCATGTTAGCAATTGAAGGCACTCCAATCCCAATAGAAATAAAAACACATCTTTCCAAAAGCTTTGCCCCCTCTTCGATAATAAATTTATTTCTGCTTCATTGATAGAATAATCAATCCTTTTAAGGTTATACCTAATCAAATTATTATTATTTTCAATTGACTCTTGTAAGGCTGGTATATTTGGTGAATTATCCATATTAATAATTATTTATTGAACCTTATCTCCAAGTAACCATGTGTACATTAGAGTTATACCTCCTTGTTTAAAGTTTGAATTAAAATCACCTTTTTGGGAAGAATAAATTCTATAGTTTAAATAGAATTTTCTATTATTTAAAATCCCAACTTCTAAAGGTTCCAAATTGCCGTGACCTTGAGTATTAGAAGAGTTATCAAAACTAAGTAATAAACTATTTTTTCCAAAGGATTCTGCTCGTAATATAGGCGTATTTCCCATCCAACTCCGTGCTTTATTAAACTCAAAATAAATAATAAATTCATTCTCTTTATTTATTTCAAAAGCAATCCTATCGTCTGGGTTTCCTATTACAATACCACTTTTCCAAACCTCGAAATCCTGTCCAACATATATTTTCATACTTTTATTTTTTCTGTAAAAAAAACTATCTAGACTCCATCTTAGCAAAATCCTTAGCAAAATAAGTAATAATCACATCCGCCCCTGCCCGATGAATACTCAATAAAGTTTCTGGCATCGCCTTTTCATACTCCAACCAACCATTCTGACAAGCAGCGGTCAACATCGCACATTCGCCACTTACATGATAGGCAGCAATTGGCAAATCAAAATTTTGCTTTAAAGCATAAATAACATCCAAATAATTTAAGGCTGGTTTAACCATTAGGAAGTCTGCCCCTTCATTGGCATCTAGTTCTGCTTCGATTAAGCCCGCTTGCCGATTGGCAGGATTCATTTGATAGGTCTTTTTGTCGCCTGCTTTCGGGGCAGAATCTAAAGCATCTCTAAACGGGCCATAAAAAGCAGAGGCATACTTTACGGTATAGGACATGATGCCCGTTTCATAAAAACCATTTTCGTCTAAAGCTTCTCGAATAGCTTGTACTCTGCCGTCCATCATATCCGATGGACCAATTAAATCAAAGCCTGCGGCGGCTTGGGCAACTGCCATTTTAGCTAAAATAGGCAAGGTTTCATCATTGACAATTTTACCAGCGCTCACTACGCCATCATGTCCATCCGAACTATAAGGGTCCATTGCTACATCTGAAATTAAACAAGTTTCTGGAAATTTTTCTTTGATGGCTGTTGTAATTTTTAAATAAAAATTATCCCGATGATAACTATAAGTCGCTAGTTTATCTTTTAATCTTTCTTCAACGGCAGGAAATAAAATAAAATTAGTCAATCCATATTTCAAACACTCTGCTACTTCCAGCAAAATATTATCCAAAGACATTCGGTAATTGCCTGGTAGGGATTTGATTTCTTCTTTGATGCCTTTTCCATCAATGACAAATAATGGATAGACTAAATGGTCAACGGTTAGGTGTGTTTCTTGCACCATGCCTCGGATGGCAGCAGAACGACGATTTCTTCTAGGTCTTCTTAGCATATTTTCGAGTTGTGAGTTATGAGTTATGAGTTATGAGTTGTTGCTCAAAACGAATAATCCATAACTGAATAGAACTATTTCTTTTTTTTAGGAACGGGGTCATGGCCACTCGGGCCCCAAGGATGGCATTTTAATAAGCGTTTAGTGCCTAAATAAATACCTTTGAATACGCCCCATTCCTCAATTGCTTTTATCATATAATGCGAACAGGTTGGGGAGAACCGACAATTTTGTCCCAATAATGGTGAAATGGCTACTTGGTAGAATCTAAGTGGTAGTATGAATAGTTTTTTGAACAAAATGAAAATTGTTATTTTATGGATAGCATATTGAGATTGAAATTGCTATTATCATTGAAATTGAAAAATGTGTCCCAATTTACGAATTTATCGTTCATCATTCATCGTTCATCGTTTTTCTCAATTCCTAGCATCCTTCCCCCACAACAACTTCCCTCTAATGGTTTTCATAAAATCCGTATCGGGCAATTCGATTAATTTAACGGTAAAATCACATTTTCGAATCGCTAGTTGCGTTTCAGCGGTAATCGTTTCAAATCGAGAATCTAGGGTACAGAGAAAATTATCTGCTCGTCCTTCAATTTCAAAAGACACCACAGAATTATCAGAAATAACGACGGGTCGAGCATTTAAATTATGTGGCGCAACGGGGGTAATGACAAAATTTCCTGATCGTGGAAAGACAATCGGACCACCACAACTCAAAGAATATCCTGTTGAACCAGTCGAAGTCGCAATAATGACGCCATCGGCCCAATAGGTATTTAGATAACCACCATTAATATAGGTATGAATGGTAATCATCGAAGAGGTATCCCGCTTCAATAAAGTACAATCGTTTAAGGCAAATGGCATATCCCCAAATAAAGGGACATTGGAATCTAGATGTAGTAAATATCTTTCATCTAAAGAGAATCTACCTCTTTTTAATAAATCAATTGCTTCTTTAATTCTACGTTTTTCTATACTTGCCAAGAAACCTAATCGACCCAAATTGATGCCCATAATAGGGATATTACTATCTCTTACTTCAGCTGTTGCTGCCAACATAGTTCCGTCCCCGCCCAAAGCAATGACACAATCAAATCGCTTGTTCATCGTAAAATCAACATGCCCTGCAAAACCATCTACATCTCTTTTAAAGTCTATTTTTCCTTGCAGTTGCTTTAAGTACGGTTCATATACATAGGCGTTGATGTTTGCTTCGTGTAAAACATCAAATAATTCTTGGACGTAAATTCTATCTTTGTCCTTTAATATCGTACTGTAAATGACAACTTGCATTGGTGTTGAAATTAGTCATTAGTCATTCGTCATTCGTTCGTCTAGGAAACCAATCACCAATTACTAAATAATTTTCCGTAAATATAAACCTATTTAATAACCATGAAAAAATATGTTCATCATTTTGTTTTAGTTTTCTAGTTAGAAATAGAGAACTAAACCAAGATGTTCAAGAATGGAGTTATTTTTTCACCATCATTTAAATCATGTCTAAATACATTGACCTGTCAAATCCGCATAGAAAAAAACATTTTGATTTTTTTAAAAATATGGATTGTCCCCATTTTAACATTTGTGCCAATGTCGAAATTAATGGTTTTCTAGATTTTATTAAACAAAATGATTATCCTTTTACGCCAACCATGGTTTATTTTATTGCCAAAGTAGCTAATGAAATTCCCGAATTTAGATGGCGCATTCGAGAAGATAAAATTCTAGAACATGCGAAGGTTAACCCATCCTTTACCGTCAATACGGAAGCAACGGATGTTTTTAGTTTTTGTACCGTTGATTATTTTGAAAACTTCCCGACTTTTTTAAAAAACACTTTAAAAGTGATGGATGAAATGTTAACCAATCCGTCTATGGAAGATGAGGAACATCGCGATGATTATTTATTTTTATCGGCTATTCCTTGGGTTGCTTTCACCAGTTTTTCGCATGCTATGCATTATACACCAGCGGATTCAGTCCCCAGAATTACTTGGGGGAAATATTTTGAGGATAGGGGAAAAATACTAATGCCTTTGTCTGTTCAAGCGCATCATGCGGTTGTAGATGGGCGGCATACGGGAAAATACTTTCAACTATTTCAAGCGTATATGAGTGAACCAGAAAGTGTGCTTTGAGCAGTTGTCGGTTATCCGTTGTCAGTTGTCAGTTGCCCTACAAATAGTTAAGGGATAATGGACAACTGATAACGGTCAACAACATTTATCAACAATTACAAACTTATTTGCCCTACGTTCCTTATCTTTGTCACATTGAACACATAAAAACGGGAATATATCGTTAATGCTTTGGGTCAAAAAACATACTAGAGAAAATGCCTACCAGCATCATTCTGATGAATCGCTTATCCAATTGTACCAACAAACGGGAAAGGAAATTTACGTAGCAGAACTTTTTCAACGATATGTTGATAAGGTCTATATCATTGCTCGAAAGTATCTAAAGGATAGAGAAACGAGCAAGGATTTAGTCATGGTTGTTTTTGAAAAAGTATTAAAAAATCTACATAAAACAGAAGTAAAAACCTTTGGAAACTGGGTGCATACCATTACTAGAAATGAGTGTACTCATTACCATCGGCAGAACAATAGTCGGGCACAAAAACTGAGTGAATGGAGCGATGTTGAAAGAAATTTGCAAAATAATGTGGAAAATGACCAATTACTGCGTCTAATAGAAGCAGAGGATAATGCGGCAGCTAAACAGGCTTTGGAAAAAGCCATGAATGAACTGAAAGAACATCATCGAAGATGTATTCAATTATTCTATTATGAAAAGAAAAGTTATAAAGAAGTGTCGGAAATAACGGGTTTTACACCCAATGAAGTCAAAAGTTATATCCAACATGCAAAGAATAATTTGAAAAAGAAGTTAACAAAGAACTAATTGTTAAAGGATAATCACCCATTATATTATTTTTTCAGAGATGACTATAAGGTAGAACACACATTAAATTTATAGTTACAATTTTTACCGATGCAACGGAATGATGCTCGTCACCAATGTTTGTCGCTACA
>CAZXYA010000473.1:0-7415 GCA_964644655.1 uncultured Saprospiraceae bacterium
CTGACAATCAATAAGTTGCAATTTTAAAATGTAAAGTTATTTTTGAATCGTTCCATAGTATTAAGCGCCAAGATAATTACGCAATAATTTACTTCGAGAAGCAGAACGCAATTTATTAATCGCTTTATCTTTTATTTGACGAACTCTTTCTCTGGTTAAGCCAAATTTATCCCCAATATCTTCTAAAGACATAGGATGTTCGACACCTATGCCAAAATAAAGTTTAATAACATCGCATTGTCTTTCTGTTAGTGTACTTAGAGAACGTTCAATTTCTTTCCTGAGCGATTGTTTATATTCTAACTCTATATCCGTATTGCCAGTTGTTCCGTTTTCCAGCACGTCTAATAAGGAATTATCTTCACCCGTTACAAAAGGGGCATCCATAGAGACATGTCGAGCAGCTACTCCAAGAGTTGTTTCTACTTCCTCTGTAGGGATTTCCAATTGTTCTGCTAATTCTTCGGCGGAAGGTTCTCTTTCAAAAGCTTGTTCTAATTCAGAAAAAGCTTTATTAATTTTATTAAGAGATCCTACTTTATTGAGTGGCAATCTAACAATTCTAGATTGTTCCGCTAATGCCTGTAATATAGATTGTCGAATCCACCATACGGCATAGGATATAAATTTGAAGCCTCTGGTTTCGTCAAATCGCTGCGCAGCCTTAATTAAGCCTAAGTTACCTTCGTTAATTAAATCACTCAATGAAAGCCCTTGATTTTGGTATTGTTTGGCAACGGATACAACGAATCTCAGATTTGCCTTTGTTAATTTCTCTAGGGCCGCTTGATCTCCAGATTTAATGCGTTTAGCTAACTCAACTTCTTCTTCTGGCGTCAGTAAATCAACTTTTCCGATTTCTTGTAAATACTTTTCTAAAGATTGGCTCTCTCGATTAGTAATAGACTTAGTAATCTTAAGTTGTCTCATAAAAATCCTTTTTTGAGTTTATTTGATAGACAGTAGAAAAGATTTAGAATTTGGGGTTTGGTATATCTTATAAATACCTACTAAATTTCTTGATATTTGGTAAAAGCCTTATTATTACCCACTAAAATAGAAGCTAAAACATTACTTGCAGTAATATTTAGTCAGCTTTATTTTTTGTTGTTTACTATTTATTGGTAGATACGTAGATGGGTGAAATAAAAAGTAAGGACTAATATCAAAATATCCATTGATAATTTTGTAGGTCGAATACAAAAGTAACGGAATTAGGTATTACAATCAAGGTTTAGAATAATTGTTCAACAAAGGAGGCTTTTGCAAAACAAATATTATCTATTAAAAAAAAATGTAAACCAACACAATATCTTATTGTAAAACAATATTTTATATATTTATATTTTTAAACTTCATTATTTACAATAAATTAAGACAGGTTAATAATTCTTGTTTATATTTTCTACCTAGAGGAATTCTAAGTTCTCCAATCAATACTTCATTACTAGAAATATCTATATTATCAATTTTATTCAATTGTACTAAAAAACTTTTATGGGCTTGAATAAATCCTTTTCCTGACAAACTATTATACAGTCGAATCATTGAAATTTTAATAGCGTACTTTTTTTCAGGTGTAAATATCATGCAATAGTTCCCTTCCGAACGAATATGAGTAATATTATTAATTTTCACCTTCTGCAATAGTTGGTTTACCTTAATAAATAAGGTATCCTCTATATAATTATTGGGGGTCCATTTACTTTCAACTTGAGGTGCTGCAGGGCTTATTTTTTTTAAATTATATTCTACTATACTCCTTAACGTAAGCATATCTACGGGAGAAACCAAATAAGCAATTAAATCTGCTCGTTTAGCTTGTTCATATAAAGACCTATCTTGATCAAAAGATAGAAAAATGATAGGTAAATTTGCCTCCTTGAGTGTAAAAACGAAATCCAATAACGCTTGATTCTCCCCTTGTTCTATATTTAGAATTACTAAATCTAAGGCTTGTTGCCTAATCAATCGTTGTGCCTGATCAACACTATCCACCGTAAAGATAGTACAATGCAAATCATTTAAAACCTCCCTCACTTCATCTGTTGCTGCTACTTGACCCTCCATATATAATACTTGCCCTGAATGCATAATGAATCCTTAATTTTTATGGACTAAAGCAAAAAACTATTATTCCTTTGGTCTTAATTCAACCAAAAAGCAATAAGTAGTTATAAAATAATTTATAAAATTTGGTGTTGTGTGTATAGGTAATAGAACTCAAAATGCCGCAATGATACCACTTTTATTAAGAAAAAAAGTAGTCTAAATACTAAAAGGTGAGCAACGTCAATAGTAAGGTGACAAAAAGGTATTTTACTTTTATAAGTATTAAAAAAAGGTGTTTATTTCATTGATTTTCAAGCATAAAAATTATTTATTCAATCACTTGTCCATCAACTATTTTAGCTATATCTACTACTTTTAAGAAATGGTGGTATCTTTTTTTAATATTTTTCCTTGGTAGCTATATCTTTTTCTGGAAAGTCTTGCTTGGTCTAAGTTCCCCTTATTTTGTGTTTTTGGCAATTCATCAAATCCTAAATGTTCAGCAATAGGCTGGACGCCATTTTTAACTAAAAGTTGGATTAAATCTTTTTTAATATTGTTATATATTTCAGGTAAGGTATATTTTGGCGTATGTTCTAATTGAAGGGTCTGCTCCCCTAATTCTTCTCTTCGTGCCAATTGTTCTATCAGCTCAATAACATCCAAAAATATTTCTTCTTTATCTTTTGTTATGCCCGCTTTAAAGGCAGTCATTTCTTGTTGTTGTTGCTGTTGTTTCAACAAAAGTTGGGTCATTTGTTGCCTAAGTTGCTGAAATTCTTTAACCATTAGAGTGAATTTTGATTTTACATTAATCTCTATACTTAATTGTCAATGTGTCCCCAACAGGCAAACCTTTAATGTCATAGATTTTATTGTCTATAGCTATCTGGTACCATGCCGTTGTATCATTATAAAATAGAATACCTAAATCATAAAGCCTATCTCCTTTTTTCACAACATAGGTTATTTCTCTAACATTATGGGTACTTTTAATTTTTGCTAATTGTTGAGTTTTTAGTACCAAGTCAGTTTCTGTTTTCGATAATTTATTTTTGTATCTATCTAAGGAATCTAAAAGTTCTAGGTTTGGGCTTGCTATGATTTCAGGTTTGGGACGACCAAAGCAATAATAAGCAAGTGGTAATAAAAAAAGCAAAAAAAGTAAGCTGTTAATTCGCCTACGTTTCTTTTTTAAAGCTTGTTCATGAGCTATTCTTTTTTGAATTTGCGCTCCTTCCAATGCTACTTTAGACTTAAGGGTTTCAACATATTGATCTTCCAAAGCATCCAATAGTTTAATACCAACCAAATTTGCGGAACAATTTGGGCAAATTGTCGCTAAAGAAGGAACTGCATCATGTTGGCAAACTGGACAAATCATTTTAAAGTGTACTTAGAAAATGATGAAATACGTATATTCCAATAATTAATTAATTCAAAAGCAAAGTTAAGAACATATTTGGTTTAATATTTGTGCCTTAAAAATAAGTTAGCAACTTAAAATAAGTATTTTGTCAATAATGACACCAAACTCATTTATCAGCAAGGAAATACATATTTAAAAATTATTTCTTTAGCTTTGCAAAAAGGGCGATTCTCCATGAAATTCAATAACCGATTCTACTATCTCCTATTTGGTGCATTTGCCATGTTCTTAATGGCAACAGGGCTGGAAACTATCTGTAATACCGATGGGTTAATCCAAGAGTATGCTCAAAATATCACCAAAAATCTACAGCAAAAAGAAAAAAAGATACGCAAAGAATTAGCCAATGAAATATTTGTCAAGCAGTTATTATACGATAGTGCGGCTATAGATGCGATTGAATCACTTGCCAATAATCATTTTAATTTATGTCTTTACCAAGCTGATTCCTTAATTTTCTGGTCGAATAGTAGTGTTGCTTTTCCTGATAAAGTCTTATTAGCAAAATTAAAAAATGAATCAGCCCCTATTTTTAAAAAATTATCTAATGGTTATTTTGTAATCCAAAAATGGCAGCTTCCCTATTTAAATAATCCAAATCAATATGCTATCTCTTTAATCCCTATTAAATGGCAATATACCAAAAGTCTTCCACATCTTCGTCCTTACTTTGAAGCGAGTGCAGAACGCACTATTCCAGAAGCAATTGATGTAACGATCGAACCAACTAATTTTCCAATCGCCTCCATAGCAACTGATCCACTTTTTTATTTAACCGCAACCGATGAATTTAAAGATAAAGGTGTTTTAGGCTGGCTTATGCTTTTGTACACTATTGGTTTTGTACTTTTGGGAATAGTCATTAATTATATTGCTAAACAGGTAATTAACAAAAAACAACCTTGGATAGGCCCTGCATTCCTATTAATTACCGTCTTTGGTTTACGTTATATAAGTCTTGATTGGAGTACTAAGTTTCAAGATTTTCAAGTATTCTCTCGTTCTTTTGACAATCCAAATGTATCGGTTGGTGATTTATTAATCAATATTATTCTATTACTTTGGGTCGTCATTTTTATCCATAGAGAATCAAGAGATCGAGATTTTACGATTAATCTTTCGATTAATACTCGTTTTTTTCTGACCACTATGAATTATCTTTCGGTGGTCTTAGCATTATTATTATTGATAAGTGTTTTAAAGAGCTTGGTCATCAACTCAGGAATAGATTTTGATTTTAAGAATGTATTTAGTCTTGACCATTATAGTGTTATTGCGGTCTTTGGAGTTATTTTATTATTATTTACTCAATTTGTTTTTAGTCATCGCATGATGATTACCATTCACAAATTAAATTTGCTGCGTTCCCAAAGGTTGGTCGCCTTAGGTGTAGCGATTATTTTGGCCTTACCAATCATCCATTTTATCAATCTAGAGATTCCATTACATTATACAGCTTTATTGGCTTTTATTTTTGTTATCTTTTATGACTTATTTATTGATATTCCTGATCCCGGTCTAATTTGGTTATCACTATGGGTCATCCTTTTTGCGGGATTCTCTTCTAGTTTATTATATAAATACAATACAGATAAGGAACTAACAAATGAAATCTTCTTAGCCAAACAATTAGCAGAAGAAAAAGATAGCTTAGCTGAATCGGCTATTATTAATTTCAAAATAGCATTGGACAGTTGCCTGCAAAATGGGATCATTTCCGCTAAAGATCTATTAAATCCTATTAAAGCTCGTAGTTTTTATGAAACCTTAAATTTCAAACAAAATTATCTCTATACCAATTATAAATACCAAGTTTATCGCTATAATGAATTAGGAACAGCCGAAAGCAGCAAGAATTCAGCTACTAATTTGACGGCTTGGCAAAAAAAATTAACTCAAGCAAGAGCCATAAAAAATCATGCAGATATCTATTTACATAAAGATACTACTAGAAATTATGCTTATGCCTTATTAAAAAAACTGCCTAATTTAGCAACAGATAGTCCTACTCCTCAACTCATTTTTGAATTTAAAAAAGCGAAGCGAAAAAATTCAAAGGTATATACCAATATCTTATCCCATCAAGAATTTAAGGGTTTGACCAATTTAGCCAAATACGATTATGCCATTATTAAAAATGGTAAAGAAGTAATAGAAGAAGGAGTCCAAGCAGATGCACCTAATTTCACCCCTGAAGAAGAACCTGCTATTGGGGAATATGTAAAAAGAAATCAAGAAGAATTGGTTTATTTTATGTATCGCTCCGGAGAAAAAGATTTTGTATTATTAAGCAAACCGAGGAATAATTTATTTCACCCTATCTCGCTCTTCTCCTTTATTTTTGGTTTCTTGGCATTAATGGTCGTGTTAATAGCGCTTGTTAATTCTAAAATTACCTTATTACCAGATAACCTTAATTTTCAATTTTGGAACAAGCCTTCTTTAAAAAACAGAATACAATTTTCTACGATACTCCTGACCTTAGCCTCTTTTTTAATTATCGGTGTAGTCTCCGTTTATTTATTGACAACTTCTTACCAAAGTTATGAAAAAGGGCGGTTAAAACGAAAAGTCTCTGGTGTACAAACCTCTGCAGAACAATTCCTCCATCAAGCCAATGATTCTTTGGCATTACTAAGTGCTTTTGTCGTTGATTTATCCAAAGCAGAACGAATTGATTTTAATCTATTTGATCTCCAAGGCAAATTAATTCAATCCTCCGAAATGGATATTTTCAGAAGAGGTATTCTCCCTCCACGAATGAATGCTCATGCCTTCAAACTCTTAAGGCAATCTAATAAGTCTGACTTGGTTCAGAGCAAAAAACAAGAGTCTGTTACTTCTGAGCAAAAATTTATTTCCGCCTTCAAACCTATTGTCAACTCTAAAGGGAAACGAGTTGCTTATATCGGGGTACCTTATGTCAACCAGCAACGAACATTAGAAGATGAAGTACTCAATTTTATGGGAAATCTAGTCAATGTCTATGTGATGATGCTCATTTTGGCAGGTGGAATTTCTGTATGGGTAGCCAATACTATCACTAAGCCCATCACCACCATTGGCGAAAACCTAAAGGAACTTAAATTAGGAAAATCCAACGAACCCTTACAATGGCGCACCAATGATGAAATTGGCGTTTTGGTAACAGATTACAATCGAATGATTGTCAAATTAGAACATAGTGCCAAATTGCTGGCCCGCTCAGAAAGAGAAGGTGCGTGGCGAGAAATGGCGAAACAAGTAGCTCATGAAATCAAAAATCCATTGACGCCCATGAAGCTAAGCATTCAATATTTGACCCATGCTTTTAAGTCTAATCCAGATAATATTGAACCCTTATTAAAGCGAGTCTCTAATACCTTAATCGAACAAATTGATAGTTTGGCACAAATTGCGGATGAATTTTCTAATTTCGCTAAAATGCCAAGGGCTGATAATCAGCAGATTATGTTAAATGATTTGGTGGAATCTGCCCATGATTTATTCAAAAAAAGTAAAAATACAGATGTGTTGCTAAGTCTTCCTCAAGAAGATTTTTATGTATTTGCAGATAGAAAACATTTGGTTCGGGTACTGAATAATATGGTAAAAAATGCTGTGGAAGCCATTCCTGACAGTCGCCGTGGTCGAATTGATATTTCCCTTAGTAAAGAAGAAAATACCGCTGTAATCAAAGTGAAAGATAATGGAGTCGGCATTCCCGATGACATGAAAGAACGGGTGTTTGTACCTAATTTCACGACCAAAAATTCTGGTACGGGGCTTGGATTAGCCATTTCTAAAAACATCATCGAGTCTGTGAATGGGCAGATTTATTTTGAAACGGAAAAAGATGTAGGGACTACTTTCTTTGTGGAGCTGCCTTTGGAGGATATGATTTTGGAAGGTTAAAGCAGTTAGCAGTTAGCAGTTAGCAGTTAGCAGTTAGCAG
>CAZXYA010000474.1:0-7397 GCA_964644655.1 uncultured Saprospiraceae bacterium
TATTTAAACTATATCAATGAACATATGTGGCTTTACCTTATTTCAGTAGAGCCTTGGATAATAACTGGAAAAAAGGACTGGCCCTACCAGAAGAAGCATACTTGAAATCGTTTAAAGAATACACTGAAAGAAACTCAATTAAAAGAAGTAGTGGCATAAAAAAAGATCCTAAAATGCCTGTATCTAAACCAGATCCTGTAGCTACACCAAGTGAAGGAGATAAAGATAATGGCAAACTACTGTATTGGTGGATGATATTTTCAGCAATTATTGGAGCTATAATTTTTTGGCTTGCTAGCAAATTCTTTCAAAAGTCTATTGAGTAGATAAAAATTAACAGTTTATTTAGTCATGAGACTTGTTCATAAATAAAAATAGTTGGTTAACAAAAACAAATTTAATTATGCAAAACAAAAAAATAGAAACAACACTAGCTACTTTTACTAAAAGTAGCACTGATACTACTTTTGATAAAGATGAAATGAAACAAGATATTTTACGACTTTGGAAAAAGGAGAAGAATGAAAGAAGGTTCGTAATATCATTTTTTCAAGCTAGACATTTAATTGAACAATCTAACATTAAACAAATAGCTTTAAAAGTAACTGATCCACTAAGTCCAAACATAGAAAAAATATATGCAGAATGGGTGACCATGCAGGCAGATATACCAAGTATATCTAATATGCCAAGTACTATTGAAAAATGGCAAGAGCTGTTGATAAAAATTGCAGGAACTGTTCCTAATCACTTTGGGGAAGATCAAGAGGAAATATATTTTACAATAGGAGAGGATGTAATTGAAAGCTTTTTTACTGGACATAAAAAAAAGCCTTATGAAATGGTTATTGTTGGAAGGATAGGAAAAACTGCTACTGGTTTAATCACTTTATATTTGATTCCAGCTAGAGCTCAATTGATATTGAAGCTTGGTACAAAAGGAGGAGGAAATAGTGCTGGAGCTAAAATACCTAGAAAATCAAAGAAATAATTATTACTAGATTTAGTTTCAAGTTAAATTAGTCTTTAATTTTTATGTCAAAATACGAAGAATACTGGAATGAAATTTTGATAGCTTCTGCTAATTACACAAATTTCGTTTTATTTATACCAATTTTATTTTTGATTTTAAATAGAAAATATCTTAATAAATCATTAACTGTATTTGCAGCATATTGTGTTTTAACAATAATACTCAATTATATTGAATCGAGCTTTCTTTGGTTTACGGACAATTATGAAGATTATATACTACCAATTCTTGAAAAATGGGATATTACCAATACTTTTTTCCTTTCTATATTTTACTATTTAAAAAATATCCTTTTGATAGGATTGTTTTACAATTTAATATACCCTAAAAAAAATCTTATACATTTTATCTCTGGATGCCTTGCACTCCTACTATTAGTAAATTATTTTTTCTACGAAGGGTATAAAGAAATGGGGTTAATAAATCCCATCTTAGACTCTTCATTTCTCATATTTTTGCCATTATTTTTTTTGTGGAAAACTCAGATTAACTCATTAAGAGTATCACTTATTAAGAATCCATATTTTTGGATTAGTATAGGATTGATCCTTCCAAATTTATTATCATTATTTATATATGTTGTTGGAGATTTTGTGTATGAAAATGATTTTATTCTTTATATTAAATTCTACGTTGTTAGAAATATTTTTGAAATAATTGCTCAGATTCTTTTTTCTATAGGCTTTGCTCATTCTTATTACGCTAGATTTATTCAAACATTATAAGCCTAAATCAAATGATAAAGTACCTACAACTAAATTAATACTATATCTTATGTTTACAATAATTGAAAAGCGATTGATCAGTAAGCATTGATTGAAGGTCATTAAACCCATGTATAAGGGGTACTCATTCATAAAATGAGTACCCCTTTTTTATGGAACAAAAAGAACCTACCAAAATTGGGAGTGCCTCCATTAAAAAAGCCACAATAACTTTGTATCAGTGATAGCGAATTGACTGTTACACAACTCTAAATTACCTAATTAAAACAATTAATTATGCCTGAATTACCAGATCAACTAATGAACTCAGTGCTAGGGAAGATATACGACACCCTAGCGATGGGAGGGCCAAGTACTAACAAAACAATTGGACTAAATAATGTTGGGGATCAAGATACTCAACACATTAAGCGATCCAACGATTTTTTTGCTTGGGTAACACCTTCCATTCCTTATCCTGAAGAGGATTTAGATTTTTTAGCACAAGGATTTACCCCATCTTTTAGAAAAGAGGAGGGGGAGCCTGATCTTACAGATGCTGAGATTAGTCAAAAATTAGGAGCGGATGCTGTTAAACTATATAACCAAGCGCAAGCACTCTCTTATTTGGTTGACTTTATTCCAGATGCTTCAGATGTAAGAGATGGAGATAGAAATATGACTACCGTTACGCAGGTATGGAATCCGAGTAATCGACTTTCACAGATGTACAAATTTGTATTGGATGCCAGTCAAGTGATCCAAACACCAGCGGATCCAGAGAAAGAAGAACGAATAGAAAAATTGAGAGGAATTTTAGAGGAAATGGTGGAAGAAGAAGATATCGATCTAAATGGCAATATTGTAATGCGCGAAGTTCCAAGAGAGACACATCGGGCAAAAATGTATGGAGAATATATGCTTGCTTATATAGCAGAGGCAATGAGTTATAACAATATTCGATTAGCTGCAAATGCTGGTGACTTAAAAGCTATTCAGAATGTAGCCATTAATGGCATCTTATACAAACAAAAGATTAGAAAAGCTTATAACGATTGGGTAGGTAGAGGATCAAAAAGTATTATTGAAAAAGTGAATGCTGCTATACGGCAATTGACAGGTACAGATTTGAATTTAATTAAGCAAGGATTATTAGAAGATTTTGATGAAACCATAGTTACTAATCCATCTGATAATTCCGAATTTCAAATAACCAAATTGTTACCTCCAAGCTTTGCTTCTACTACTTGGAATACTTTCACTTGGAGCAGTTCTGAATATAACCATCATTATGACAGAACTAAAACAAAATGGGGTGCTGGAGCAAAGTTTTTAGGAAAATTTTCAATCGGTGGGTCTGCTGGTAGAGAAGAAGAAGAAATTAATAAGGATATTGAATGGGATACTTTTTCTCTTTCTTTTGAAATTGCCCAAATTCCAATTATGCGACCTTGGTTTAGACCAGAGTTTTTAACATCTAGGTACTGGAGATTTGGTCCAGATGCGAAAATATTGGATCCTAGCGATGGAGAAGTTCCGTTATCTGATGGAGCAGTTCCTCCTACAGGTCGAGCACCAGCTTATACTACTGCTATTATTTTTGTTAGGAATCTCAAATTGAATTTCAAAACAAAGTCTGGAAATTATGACCGTATCAGTTCTAAATTTAATGCAGGAGGGAGCGTCTCTGTAGGCCCATTTAGTTTTGGAGGGAAATATAAAAAGGATAAAGTTGAAAGTGATTTTCATTCAGAAACAACAGCAGAAGGAATATATGCACCAGGTATGCAAGTGATTGGATTTAGATGTCACCTTTTGGGTAAGTCGCCAAATCCGATTCAAGAGAATCTACCAGATATTCAATATGCCTAATTTATGAAAAGTATCCAATCTTATCCTACGGTGTAGCTGTCGGATAGGATTGGATAATACCCTAAAGTATCAAAACAGTCACTATTTCGTGATTGGAAAATATAGAAACATGAATAATATAAAAACAGCCTTAGTAGCAACTATTCAACAAGTAAAAAACCTGTACGATATTGTATTAACTGCGGATGAACAGATTGCGCTTCCTTTTCCTGGTACTTATATTAATCCTATCATTGAAAAATTAAATAATCCTAATTTAGGAACGACCGCTGACTCCCATAAAAATAATTATAACTTGGCTTTATTAACAAATATGATTGTTAAAAAAGAAGGGATTTGGAATTGGCTTGATCAATCTAATTTATTATGGAATATTTATCAGCAGTTTTTAGACCCAATGAAGATTGAGACTACAGATGCAATTAGTACAAGATGGGTCGATGAAGGGATAGATTTTGATTTGTTTTACAATAGAACAGACATAGATAGTCAATCCTCTTATAAGAGCACTCAAATTATTGGTCCGACTTCTCCTAGTGATTGGAAATCATTTACTATTAATGCTACTGAATTTAATTCTTTATACCAAAAAGCAAAAACTGAATCTTACTACAAGGTTTTTGATTTATTTAATAATTTGCCTGATGATAACATTCAAATTACAAAAATTTCCTTTGAATATGGAGAGGTTAAGATAATCAGAGATTGGCTTGATATGGATTTATTAAATACTAGATTATGGAGGATTAAAAATGATCGAAAAATTAATAGTAAGGATAATTTATCTAATGGAATAGAGGATTACTCTGGAGCGCTACCAGGTTTTTTAACTAAAATGATATTAATACGTAATCTTAGTGTAGAATTTGAAGTACCAAATGAAGAAAAAGAATCTACTAAATCTTATTACGAAAATGGACATATTTTTGATTTAGGGCATATAAGTTTAGGGGGAAGAATTTATTCATCTAATGGCAATAAATTTATTATGGAAGGCCTAAAAGTCTCTCCAAAGGTAAAGAAGGAACAAACAATTCTGCCTAGTATTTTATTAAAGAAAAATTTGAAAATTGAGAGCTTAAAACATATAAGTAATAAATTAATAGATAGGAGAATAAATACCATGAAATTAGAGCAGAGCAATGGACAGGTTAAAGAAGAAATTCCTTCCCCTAAAGTAATAAATGCAAACAAAAATAGGATATTAGAGAATTTGACTGCTGTTTCATCTGCTGCTGCTTCGGTAAATACGAGGCCTATGATGACATCACCTACTGTACCTCAAGCTGGTTGGTCTTCTATTAAACCTACCCTTAATACTGGTTTTCTCAGGTTTACTTCTCCTAGTCAATGGACATCTATATTTAGGAAAATAAAATTTGGAGGAACAATATTAGACATAGCATCCAATACGGCAATAAAAGATGCAAGTTTGGTATTTTCTCTTTTAAAGTCAGCTAAAAAGAGAGAGAATCCTATAATCATTAAAACTAATCACAAGGGTGATTTTTTTGTGACCTTAACTAAAAATAAGTATAAGCTAAGGGTTATTAAAAACGGATATGAAAAATTTACTGTGAACTTAGATTTCACAAAAGCTAGAGGCACAAAAAATGCAAATTATTATTTGAAGAGAACGGCTGTTTTAAAGGAAGAAAAGGCAACAGATATTCAGTTGTTGTTTGTTGTTTATAAAAAATTAGGAATGATTCCTAATCCTATTGACAATTTTGACCCTGCTGGTTCGGATATATTTGAATGATTTTAAATTGGGGTTCGGAAATAAATAAGGAACTCAATAAAGAAGAATAGGTAGGTTGTTTTTTCCAAATCTATTAGTATATGTTCCTCCCAATATTGGGAGTTTCTCCTCCCACTATTCTCCTCTACCTTTGTAGTAAAGAGAGAAATACTATAACAAAAACAGCCTTCTCTTTTTTTAAAACCAAATGAGAAGGGCAAGTACTATTTAGTACTTGCCTCCTTTTCCAGCGCAAATTTCTAGATAAAAAAATAAAAAACATTTACCAATGCGAAAAAAGAAGTATATCCTAGTACTAAGTGGAGGTGGCGCAAAAGGAGCTTTTCAAGCAGGCGCTTTGCAATATATTTTCAAACATGGATTCTATCATGGTCAGGAGCATATAAAAGGAGAAGCTATTCATTTTGATTATATCGCAGGTGTTTCAGCAGGCAGCTTGAATGCAGTAATGATAGCGATGGATCAACAGAAGAATGGAAAACAAACAGAGCGATTGTTGCAGTTATGGAACGAGATAGCAGGTAATCCAGAAAAAGTTTGGACGTCCGATTTTGTAGAAGATACAGGAGAAGGTATTCAACCTAAGAAAGGTTTATTTCAAAAAGTACTTCCTAAAATAAATTTTTGGAAGGGCTTAGGTCTGATCTTTTCAAAAAAGAAAAGAAAGCGATTAGAACAAGATGCAGTTAAAAGTATTAAAAGCATTAAAGCTTTTGCTTCTAACGATCCACTGAAAAAACAATTAGAGGCAGTAGTGGATATTCGAGATATTAAAAATACAATTTTACAGGTGGGAAGTGTAAGTTTAGATAGTGGCCAATATCAATCCATAAAACATACGGATGTGATTGGTAATAATGATGCATTTATCCAAGCTATTTTAGCTTCTACCTCTATGCCAGTTATTTGGCCTCCGGTTAAATCTATAGGTGCTTATGGGAAAGATCATACTAATTTGGTCGATGGAGGGATTCGAAATGTATCTCCATTAGGCGATATTATAGACAATATTCAAGCAGATCATAAAGAAGATACAGACTATCACGTAGTGATTATTAACAATCATGAAGGAAAGGTAGCTCCCCTAAAAGATGAAGAACTTAATTTTTTAAACATAGCTAAACGCTCTCTTGTAGATATTTCTTTAAATGAAATTTTCATTAATGATATTAGAGAATTTATGCGAGTAAATCGCTTGGTGCATCAAGTAGAAGAAGCTAAAATACGCAGAGAGATACCAGAAGCTTTTGAACTCAGAAGTAGAAATAGTCAACAAGTTTTTAGGAAATTTTATTATAAGGAAATTAGACCTGAAGTTTCTATTGGGACTACTTTAGATTTTAGTAAAGATGAAGTTGAAAACAGATTAGACCATGGGTACCAGATGGCAAGGAAAGCCTTTGGACCTTATGAAGGTGGTATAACTCATAGAACACCTGATACTCCACCTTCGAATTGGCAAGGTCCTGCAAGAAGGCGTATAAATGTATCTCCTAATGTTGATACACCTGATAATGTTGCTCCTGAATGGGATGTTTGATTGTGATAGGATTGTTCTATAATGATTGTATTTATACCTAGTAGCTGTAAAAATAACTCAAAAAATCTTACCATTATCAAGTCTACTCTATGAGCAGTTTAAAAAAATAAAAAAGCTTGACGGTCAAACCGTCAAGCCTTTTATTTAGGTATAGTTCTTTTGAGGTCGCTAATTGAGTTTTTTTTGCAAAAAAACAAACTCAATTAGCGACCTCAAAAAATAATAGTAAACATACTTGTTTATTTTATAACCGAATCATTTTCCCCGACACCACCGTCTCTCCACTCTGAATCTGATAAATATAAATACCCGCTTCTTTGAAGATCCTACTATTAAAAATTACTTCCTGTCTACCAGCCTCATAATTATTTAGTTGTTTAAATACCCTCTGCCCCGTAGTAGTTGCAACGGTAATACTCACCTCACTGGCATGAGAAAGCGTAAAAGGCAATGTCGTACTATGAGAAAATGGATTTGGGTAATTTC
>CAZXYA010000475.1:0-7367 GCA_964644655.1 uncultured Saprospiraceae bacterium
AATAAGCTACAACTCATTAAGCCCAAAGCCATTTTATTTTTAGATTGATTTTTTCCCATACTTCAAAAATAAGGAATTTTGGTAGTAGCTCTAGTTTTCATTAACCTTAATTAACCTTAAATCAAGAATGATTAACCTTGAATCGTTTTACCTTTGTTGCATCATTAAGGCAAAGTGGAATAATTAACTAGCCATTATGAGTTCATCTTTTTTCACTATACTGCGTTAAAAATACTCGCCATAGCTGTGCTATGTCTGCGTTTTTTGCCTTGTCTAGCAAAAAAATATTTTCTCAAAATGACCACTTTATTAATCCATTTTGCCTAATCTATAAAACCCTTTTTTATGAAAAACGTATTTTTTATTATTGTATTGATGTTGACTTCTTTTTTGGCAAATGGACAAACTACTGATGCTGAAATTGAACAAGAAAAAAATAAAGTAACCTTTTCTAATTTTAAGGTAATGCTTCATTTTAAAGACATTATTGATATGAAGCGATTCCAAACCCAAGAATTAGAAAATTTGAAAATTTTAGACAAACTAGATTTAAAAGGAAAATATTCCTTTGGTTTTACTTTAGGCGAGGCAAATAAATCGAAGGAAGGAGAAGAAGATACCTATGCAATGAAAGTGGAAATAAAAGATGTAGACAATAAAGAAGCATTATTACAAGAAATCAATGATGCAATGGATGGAGTTATTGCATTATATGAAATGACAAAATAAATTCTGTATTAAAATTTATAAATTTTCAAACATGAAAAACGTACTCATTTTATTCACTTTTTTACTAAGTTTAAATCTAACTGCTCAACAAACAGAAGGAACGATTTATTATACCCAATCTATCAAATTAGACATTGAATTACCCGAAGGGCAAGAACATCTGCGCGACTTAATTCCATCTAGTAGTGACCAAAATAAGGTGCTCTATTTTACAGCGGATAAATCTATGTATAAAGATGGAGCAGGAGCAAATGGCGTGACTGAAATCAATGAAGAATCCGACGGAACGGAAATGCAAGTAAAAATAGTAAGTGGCTCTGCGGATAATCGTTTATTAAAAGATTTGGCGGACAATAAAATGGTTGACCAAAGGGATTTTTTAGGTAAAAAATTCTTGATTAAAGGAGCGCTATCTGAGTTGAAATGGAAAATCACAGGAGAACAAAAAAAGGTGCTAGATTTTGTGTGCCAAAAAGCAGAATTCACTAAAGATAGCGTAACGACTATTGCTTGGTTTACCCCTCAAATTCCACTTGCTAATGGCCCAGATGTTTATGGACAATTACCGGGAATGATTTTAGAAATGAGTATGGAAGAAGGGAAAAGAACGATTACCGCTACAAAAGTTGAATTTGGCGAGATTAACCAAGAAGTTCTGGCTATGCCAAGTAAAGGCAAAAAAGTAAGCCGAGAAGAATTTAAGCAAATTCAAGTAGAAAAAATGAAGGAAATGGGCAGTAGTAACGGACGGACGGTTATTCGGATGGAAATTGATGAGCGAGGATAATTCAGTTTGCAGTAGGCAGAGGTAACACAGCTCTGTGAGCTGTGAAGCAGTAGGCAGTATTTCAATAGGCAGTCTGTGCCCCGTCAATCGTATACCGTTTTTAATCATCCGTAAACCTTTTCAATGAAATCGCTTCAATTGATACTGTTTTGTCTATGCTTTATAGGTAAAATAAATGCACAAAAAATCAATGTAACTGGGGAAGTTCAAGATACCCTAAACGAGCCATTAATTGGAGCGACAGTCATGCTGTTAAATGCGCAAGATTCTGTGCTGGCAAAGTTTGGCATCACCAATGGCAAAGGCGAATTTAAACTAGATAGGATATCACCCGACGACTATATTTTACAAATTACCTATCTGGGATATGCCAATTTGAGCCAGCCAGTTTCTATAGCGGATAACCTTGAAAAACTTAATTTAGGGGCATTTCAATTACAAGCCGAAAGTGCTTTATTGGAACAAGTAGAAGTCAAAGCAGATTTTGTACCGATTCGAATGAAAAGTGATACGGTAGAGTATAATGCAGCGGCTTTTCAAACCAAACCAAATGCAGATGTAGAAGCCTTATTAAAAAAATTGCCTGGGGTAGAAGTTGACCGAAATGGAGACATTAAAGCACATGGGGAGAATGTCCAAAAAGTATTAGTAGATGGTAAAGAATTTTTTGGCAATGACCCTAAAATAGCGACCAAAAATTTACCAGCGGATGCCGTGGATAAAGTACAAGTATTTGATAAAAAATCAGATATTGCTGAGTTTTCTGGGATAGATGACGGACGAGAAGCAAAGACCATCAATTTATCCTTAAAAGAAGACCATAAACAGGGCTATTTTGGGAAAGTAAAAGGGGGATACGGTACGGAAGAACGCTACGAGAATAAATTTAATGTCAATCGTTTTGGGCATAATATCCAGTTCTCTGCTTTGGGCATGTTTAATAATACCAACCAACAAGGTTTTTCTATCAATGATTATATTAATATGATGGGGGGCTTAAATAACCTTTTATCAGGTGGTAGCGGAGAAATATCTTTGGATGGCGATGATTTGGGTTTGCCATTAGATTCGGGACAGAAAAATCAAGGATTTACGACCACTTCAGCAGGTGGAATCAATTTTAATTGGGAACTCAATAAAAAGACCAAATTGCACACCAGTTATTTTTATAATGGGATTAAAAAAGACCTTGATTTAACAGAGAATCAACAAAGTATTTTAGGAGACGAAAGTTATAATTCGACTAGAACGGCACAAGCTAAACGGAAAAATGATGGGCATCGACTCAATCTAAATTTTTCTAGTAAAATTGATTCTTTTCAAACCATTAAATGGCGTACTAATTTAGGGTACACCCAAAAAAATAATAGCAGTAATAGTTTTAGTCAGACGTTTAATTTAGCGGACATTTTAGAAAATAGTAGCCGCCAGCAATTGGCTACTAAAGGGGATGATTTTCGATGGAATACCAATCTAACCTACCTAAAAAGATTTAAGAAAAAAGGCCGATTTTTTACGATTAATGGGGCTTATGAAAGAACAGATAAAGAACAAATAACAGATTTAATCGCATTAAATCAATTTTTTACCAACGGAATTCCTAGCGATTCTTTATTGCAAGACCATTTACGAGATAATCAGCAAACGAATTATGGCGCTGGGTTTACTTATACCGAACCAATTGGCAAAGCAAAATATTTGGCAATCAATTATTCCTACCAAAATTATCATAATGATTTAGACAAAAATGTTTTTGATAGAAGAGATAATGGCTTGATATTTAATCCTTTTTTAAGTAACCATTTTCAACGAGATTATTTATACCATCGAACAGGATTGAATTATAAATGGAAGTTAAAAAAAATGAATTTAAATGCAGGTTTGAATGCGCAACATGCCACACTAAAAGGCCTATTAATATCGGATAATTTGACCTTGGAAAATGATTTTTTTAACCTCTTACCCACATTGAATTTTAATTATGATTTTAAAGCAACTCGAAGCTTTAGATTTGATTATCGAACGACCGTTAGAGAACCTTCTTTGGAACAATTAAAACCGATAGTTGATAATAGTGACCCCCTAAATATTTATGTCGGAAATCCAGATTTAAGACCAGAATATTTACATGACTTTCGGCTCAATTTTAATTCCTTTGACCAGTTTAGCTCGGTTAGTATTTTCGCCTCTGCTAATGCGACTTTTACGAATTATAAAATTGTGAATGCTAGAACAATTGATGAGCAATTTAGACAGACGATTCAACCCATCAATTTTGAGGAAACGACCCGATATAGTACTTATTTATCTTTTGGCGCACCTTTAAAATTTTTGAAAAGTCGTCTTAATTTAACCGCTGATTATGACTATAATCGAGGCAATTATTTAGTGAATGATTTAAACAATCCTTTTACAAATAAGCAGACTAGTTTGGATGTAAATTTCACCAATAAAAATACGGAAGTGATAGAGTTGGCAATAGGGTATAAGTGGACTAAAAATGGCATTGATTATGACCGTGATATTCAACAAAATCAATCCTATAATAATCAAGTTTTTTATACCGATTTATCCCTAAATTTAGGAGAAAATTGGACGATTAGTACTACGATTGACTACACCCGTTATTCCAATGCTTCCTTTGGGGCTGCTACGGAAATTGCCTTATGGAAAGCTGCTTTGGAGTATCGATTTCTAAAAGATAAACGAGGCAGTTTAATCCTGTCGGCTAATGATTTGCTCAACCAAAATCTAGGGATTAATCGGCATAGTCAATTAAATTTTGTCCAAGAACAACGCATTACTTCTTTGGGGCGCTATTTTATGTTGAGTTTTGCCTATAAATTATCTGCTTTTGGGAATGATACTGGGATAGAGGTGGTGAAGCGCCGATAGCTATAAAATTTTAAAAGAAAATATAGGAGGTTAACGGATGCGCTATTGTTCAAAAAAGCAAGAAAGTATATTTAAAACTAAAACTTGACCAAATAGAAGGATATTATTTCTAGCTATTCAAAAAAAATTAACCATATTTGATTTTTATAAAAGAAAATCACTTGTGGTTATGTTAAAATATCTTTATTCCTTTTGCCTAATAGTTTGTTTTTTTACTAATGGCTTAACCCAACAAAAAGTCATTTTAGATACCGATCCTGCCTCTGACCCCGATGATGTAGGCTGCATGGCGATGTTACATACTATGGCTAGCCTAGGAGAATGTGAAATTTTAGCCATTATTAATTCCACCAATCAAAAAGAATCCCCTTTAAGTATAGGGGCCATCAATCAATTTTATAGATTTAGCACAACATTCGGCAGCAGCCTATGAAATTATCGAACAGGCAAAGAAAATGCCCCCTGGTCAAAAATTGACCATTATAGCATTAGGTGCTTTGACGAATGTAGCTTCCGCTATTTATATTGACCCAAGTATTGAGACTAAACTAAATTTATATTGGCTGGGTTCGACTTATGATTTTGAACAGGATATTTTAAAAAGACAAGATTTTAATTGTGTGATGGATGTGCAAGCCTTAGAAATTTTGCTGATGTCGAAGGTAGAAATGCATGTTATTCCCGTCAATGTGGCTGCGCAAATGGAACTTGATTTTGCAGAAACCAAGCAAGCATTTAAAGATAAGCACCAATTAGGGAAAGTACTATTAGATCGTTGGTTTAATCATATAGATGGTGGGCGTCAAAAAAGAACGATATGGGATTTGGCTTTGATTCAAGCGATGATATATCCAGAATGGGCAGAAGAAGTGATGATTACCACTTCAAAGGATAATGGCAATAAAACAATGTTTTATTATAAGTCGATTGATGCAACTAAAATGAAAGCTGAATTTTTTGAAAGATTGAACGCTTTTTTTGCAAAAAAATAATGGATAAAAAATAGGACGAACCATTTTTTGATAAACTACAGATGGATAAACGGGCAAGAATGGTAGACATTTTAAGGGTAAAAAGTAGCGCTTTCTTATTCCGCAATTGCCTCAAAAAGCGCATTAGTTGCTTTAGCCAAATCCAATGGGTTTAAACCTACTAAAATACCTCGTTGCCCAGCATTGACGTAGACTATTTCATGGTCTTGCATAGAAGCATCCAAAAAAACAGGAAACTTCTTTTTCATACCCATTGGGGAACAGCCGCCGCGAATATAACCCGTCAAAGGCAATAATTCTTTCTGCGGAATTAAGGTCATTTTTTTATTACCAGATACTTTTGATAAAGCTTTGAAATTTAAGGTTTTATCTTTGGGTACAACGCCTACTAGATACCCTGTTTTATTGCCTTTTCCTACAAGCGTTTTATAGAGCAAATTGACATCAAAATCGACAAATGCTTGCATCTTTTCGGGGGTGAAATTAGCGGCGTCGTATTCGTAAGTTGCGACGGTATATGCTATCTTTTGTTGGTCTAAAAACCGAAGAACGTTCGTTTTTTTCATGTAATTTAATGCTACAATGTCTAGTGGTCTAAGAATGAAATAAAAAACCGTTTAGAGCGGTTATCAGTTGTCGGTTGTCGGTTATAAATTGTCTAGTTAATAATCTAACCGACAACCGACAACCACTCTAAGTTTACTGAAATGCTAATCCATATCAATCTTCAAATCGACTGCATAAGAATTCGGTTCATTTTCTATCTTCAAGACATAATGTTCTGGATATAAAATGTTTAATCTTCTTCGCACATTGACTAAACCAATTCCGCCACTTCTTGGATGTTCTGGTAATGGCACAGAATCTGGTTTGCTATTCTCAATTCGCAAACGAACCATTTGCTGATCGACATCCAACCGAATGTCTACATAACCTTGATTGATATGGTGATTTAAGCCGTGTTTAAAACTATTTTCTAGAAAAGGAATAAACATTAAAGGGGCAATGGTTTGATTGGTCACTTCTCCATAAACATCAAAATTTATTTCCACTTCTTTTCCTTGTCGTAATGCTTCTAAATCGAGATAGTTTTGGATGTAATTGACCTCCTTAGATAAAGGGACTCGTTTTTCATTACATTCGTATAGCATATACCGCATCATTTCGGATAATTTGATGACAATTTCTGGTGCTTTATCCGATTTTTTAAGAGTAAGGGCATATAAATTATTCAAGGTGTTGAATAGAAAATGCGGATTGATTTGAGATTTCAAAAACCGCAATTCAGATTGCATGGTTTGTGTTTGCAAATCTGTTCTTTCTCGTTGATGTTTGACCCAATCCGAAATAATTTTAACAATAGTGGATGTACCAACAATGATCATGTTTATCAGAAAATAGGTATGCTGATTGATTACTAAATGATTTTGATAGATAGGATAATTTGAATATTTAAAGAAAAAAAGGATATTACTTAGAGGAGTAATGATTATAACAGAAAGGATTAATAAACAACAATAAATAAAAAAACGATCTTTAGTTAAATAATTAGTGATTAAATAGTAATAATTATAATAAATCATTCCTCCAAGAATGAGTGTGCGCAATAAAGCATTCGTGAAGTGAAAGAAAAAACTTTCATTAAAACTTTCAAAAAAAAATAATAGGAGAAAACTTGCTACCCAGAAAATAGTATGGTAGACAATTCTTTGAGAAATGAAGTCGTATAATTTATTCCTAATATTTTCTTTTCGAGAATTGGGCATTTGTGTAGGTTAAGTCTCTTTGTTACTACAAAATTTATTTTAACTCAAAGAAAAGCATTCTATTATAACTTTTGTAAGAAGTTAGATGAAAAAGAAGGTCTTTTAGACGAATGAGGAATCAATACGAATAAAATTTGTGAACTATTCAGCATAGTGCTAAGGGCGTAGGGCAAAGGGTTAAAACAGAACTATTCTCAA
>CAZXYA010000476.1:0-7362 GCA_964644655.1 uncultured Saprospiraceae bacterium
TGCCACTACTAATACCATTTTTAGTATTCGTTTCGGAAATTTCTGGTGTCACTAAGTTACCACAAGTAATTTCATACGTATCTGGCACGCCGTCATTATCATCATCTAAGTCGATTAAATCTCCTACGCCATCCTTATCAAAATCAGCACAAACATCTAAAGAAGCTGAATAAGCGTAAGGGAAATAAGTATAATTGGTAGAATCTGAATCTGCACTACTTTCTAAAAAGTCCGCCAATCCGTTCGTCCCTACGGTGCTATAAGCCCCACTTTGTGAGACTAAAGAATCGCCTACTGCACCTGCACCTGCCTCGGCTAAATCATAACAACCATCGTTGTCGGAATCTAAATCTACATGGTTATAAATGCCGTCATTGTCCACATCTTCAGCACAAGCTGCTTTGGTATAGTAAGAAGCTTGCCAATCACCTGCTGGGCTAAGGCTAATCGCATTGACCGTACCACTACTATAAACATCTGCCGATGCTGTAGCAGGGTCTCCAATAATACGATAATGTTTATAGGCTGCCGCATTTTGAGTAATTGCAAAAATCTCCATACTCCCTGTAGCTACTCGGTCATACGATACTGGGGTATTCAAGTCTGTCCAATTCTGCCCATCCATTGACCCTTGAACAATGACGAGTGTATTGGTCGTACTCGTGTTATTGCTACTATTAAGGAAACTACTTGTATTCGCCATCTGGAATAAGATGGTGTCTAAAATGACATTGGTTTCTAATTCAAATTGGAAAATGGCGTTCCCGTTAATATCTGTTGCATTGGTAAAATTAAATCCTGCAGTAGTACTAGTCATTAAAGCCTCCAATTCATCCTGTTCTGCCGCAGGATAAGCCACCCCTGAGCTAATAGAAATAAGCTGCAAACCTTCTGCCTCTGTATAAAAACAACTTGGGCTTTCAACAGCATCCAAAATACCATCATTATCATCATCAATATCTACTAAATCGGGTACATTGTCATTATCTGTATCCGCACAAAGGTTTAAATTATCACTAATTACATTCCGGTGAATCAAATTATAATTAATCATGCCTGTTTCAGTTCCCATCTCTACACTATTCGCCAAACCATTTAGGCCATAAGGGCCTGCAATGGTATCTTGACTTTCTGAGTTGGTTGCCCCACCTTCGTAAGCATCATAACAGCCATCACCATCCGAATCCAAATCTAAATGATTTAACAAAGCATCACCATCCGTATTCTCTGCATACCCAATATTGGCATTTAGCGAATAGCCTTCTGAATTCATGTTGGATGCAGAAACATGATTGGTGGTTAACACAAAATCAGAGACCAATAAATTGGTATGGAAAACCACTTTCCAAGTCGGTTGTGCGGCTGCGGTAAAAGTGGCTGCTTGTACTAAAGCTTGACCAGAACTAATTAGCGTGCTATCAGCAATATCTAATTGATTATCAGGGTCGATTACGGTAGCCAGTACATTTGGAGTCCAATCAACTGTAATCGTTTGAGCGATATTAATATTTTCAGAATCCGTATTGCCATTGATACTTGGTCCCCATTCAATATAATTTAATAAAGTATTGGGTTGTGGGCTAATGGTTGAAACAGAAGTAAAATCTTTGGTCGCATCACTAAAAATATAATGTAGGCCTTTTTCATCGGCATAATTATTAGCAGCAGTTAAAGCCACACTTGCATCGCTTAAATCAATGCTATAATTAGCGGTTGCGCTGTCATTTGTGTAGGCTCCTTCGATTAATTGGGTGTTAATTGGCATCGTATAGGTAGCGGTAGTCGCTGCACCAATGCCTGTATTTAATTCTGTAACATCTAAAATACCATCATTATCATCATCAATATCAATTAAGTCGCCAACGCCATCATTGTCTGAATCGGCGCAAGCGTCTAAAATGTCTGTTTGTGCTAAGTAATAAGTGGAGGTATAATTAATCGTGCCATTATCATTCGTTTCTAAATGATTGGCTAAGCCGTTTAGGCCAACGCTCGCATAACTGCCACTTTGGGTGACTAAGGAATCACCAACTGCACCAGCGCCAGATTCTGCTAGGTCGTAGCAGCCATCGCCATCTGAGTCTAAATCAAAACCATTCATAATTCCATCATTATCCACATCGCAATCTGGTAGTTCACTTTGCGCTTGAGCGATGATTGAGTTCAAATCTCGCTCATTATTACAGGCATCATTCTCATCTACAAAACCAAAATAACTAACTACCTCTATATTACCATTAGAATCGGTACCTCTGAATTGCACCAAAGTCCGCTGTGAAATATAAAATTCAGCAGGTTCAAAAGTTTGAGAACCAGCCCATGCTTCGGAAGTAACCAGCTGCATATCGTTTTGGTTGCCAGATGTAGAAAATGCCATAGAGTAGCCATCATCCCAACCGCCACAAACTTCGTATATCCCAGGATTTAGCCAGAAGGTATATTCTACTCCATAATGTCCGCCAGAAAGTCGAGCTGTTCGTTGTTCTGGAAATTCTGTTAAAGTTGTTTCGGTTACATTGGTGAAATTAGCATAACCAGCCATCAACTCTTCCTTGTAACACCATTTAGTTGCAGTCAATAAGGTGGAATTATTTGTTGGTGCTACTGAAAATATTCTTTGTCTAATTGTTCCATCGGCAATAGTAGCTCCTATATTGACATTATCTCCCGAAGTGCAGCTTGCTAATAAAGTTGCATTTGTAGTTTCTGCTAATACATCAAAATCAACTGGAGGACATTCTACTATATCCAACACCCCATCATTATCATCATCAATATCAATTAAATCGCCAATACCATCATTGTCCCAATCGTCACAAGCATTTAATAAACTATCATATTGGAAAATTTGTAAAATATAACTAATTGTATCTGAATCTACATACGTTTCTACGTGGTCCGCTAGACCATTTAAACCCACGGAAGTATAAGCATCACTTTGCGTCACTAAAGAATCTTCAACGCTACCTGCGCCAGCTTCTGCTAAGTCTGAGCAACCATCATTATCAGAATCTAAATCTAAATAGTCTGGCGTACCGTCTTCGTCGGTATCTCTAGCTACACAACCACCTGCGGAAAAATTCCCTTTGGCAAATTTAATGGCATCAATTACTGGATAGTCATAAGCAGAAGATGAAACCATACCGTCTGTACCGGGGTCTGCCCAACATTCTAAGCGTAAATTAGCGCTAGTTGGCGTAAAGGTAAGAGTACCATGTTCCCAAACTTGATTGCCTTCTCCTAAATAGGGTAGTTCTTTGGTATATTGTAATTCTGAGCCTAAGCCTATCACATATCGTGCTAAGGAACCAATAGGCGTAGTACCTTGAACGCCACCATTGCCAATATAATAAGAGAAAGTGTAAGGCACTCCAACTTCCAAATCGGTTAAGTCAACATAAAAAGATTCTCCAGTATTCACCCCAGGTGTTCCATTTTGAACTGTCCAGCCACCTACAAATACCCCGCCTTGTGGAGAAGGCGGCATCCCATCTGCCATACCTGCCCATGTACCTGAACCAGTAGTAGGCATTGGAGAAATCCAAGAATCCGCTGAACCATGTCCATTGGTCCAACCACCAGCCGTAACATTACTATTAAAAGCATTATTACTGGCTACTCCTGCTAAGTCCTCCCAAGTTCCATCTACTGATAATTCTGAGGTGAATTCACAACTTGTTCCTTCGTCTGTATCTAAAATACCATCATTATCATCATCTAGGTCAATCACATCCCCAATGCCATCTTGGTCATGATCTGCACAAGCATCTGTGCTATCTACTAGGGCAAAAATCTCATAATAATTGGTATAAGCAATGGTATCAGAATCTGCATTCGTTTCTAAGTGATTGGCAAAACCATTTAAGCCATAGCTAGTGAAATTTGTGTTTTGTGCCACTAAAGAATCTCCAATATAACCAGCTCCTGCCTCTACAATATCATAACAACCATCATTATCGGAATCTAAGTCTAAGTAATTGGCTAAGGCATCGCCATCCGTATTGATTAAATAACAAATATCAGCGTTCAAAGAATAACCTTCTGAGCCCATATTTGAGGCAGAGACGTGATTTGTGGTTAAGACAAAATCTGAAGTTAATAAATTGGTGTTGAATACAATAGACCAAGTCGGTTGTGCTGCTGCGGTATAAGTCGCTGCTTGTACTAAAACTTGACCAGAACTAATTATTGTACCATCGGCAATATCTAATTGATTATCAGGATCAATGACCGTTGCTGTAACAGCAGGTGTCCAATCAACCGTAATAGTTTGTGCAATATTTATATTTTCAGAATCGGTATTACTATTTAAACTAGGGCCCCATTGTATTTGACTAATAAGCGTATTCAATCTTGGGCTAATAGTTGAGATAGCTGTAAAATTTTTGGTCGCATCATTAAAAATATAATGTACGCCTTTTGAATCCGCATAATTATTCGCAGCAACTAAAGCGACACTAGCATCGGATAAATCTATGCTATAATCTGCGGTGGCAGTTAAGTTTCCATGCGAATAAATCCCTTCTATTAATTGAGAACCAATCGTTGTGGTATAAGTATTAGTCGTTGCACCACCAAAGTCACAAGCTAATTCGGTTACATCAGGAATACCGTCATTATCATCATCTATATCTATTAAATCACCAATACCATCATTATCTGAATCGGCACAAGCATCCAAAATATTGGATAAAGCGATATAATAGGCATTTGTATAATTAATATTTCCATCATCATTTGTTTCCAAATGGTTGGCTAGACCATTGAGGCCAACACTAGCATAGCTACCACTTTGAGTAACTAAAGAATCGCCAACTGAACCTGCACCAGCTTCGGCTAAATCGTAGCAACCATCATTATCGGAATCTAAATCGAAGCGATTGTCTATTCCGTCCTCATCAAAATCAGGATTGCAAATAGTCAACTGGGTAAAATCTACTCCACTACCAAACCAAGTAGTATTGGTCTGATAATCCGCTTCTAATTGGAAATCATTAGAAAAATTGGTGAAAGTAAATTCAACGTACCAAGTTCGAGTATTGGTCGTTCCTGCTTTTCTATTTAAAATGACCCCTGAACTTAAACTTGTATTATCAGCAATATCTGTTTGGTCATTAGGGTCAACCATTCTAGCTTTTACGCCATTAGAAAACGTAAGTGCAATATCTACGGCACTCGCATTTTGATTAGTATTCGTGTTGGTATTGCTACCTGTACTAATCTGAGGACCCCATAAAATTTTACCATTTACTTTTTTGCCTGTTGGCATATCAAAATCATAAGTTTCTTTTCCATCGGTATTATAGGATACAAAGTCAAAGGTTGGTCCATCAAAACCATCATTGATATAAAAATAGGATTGATTGGCTTCTAAATTTAAGCTAAAATGTACACTATCACTACCTGCCAAATAACTGGCACTAGCTGTGTGCATGCCCGTACCATTTCCATTTTGGGTGGTGGTTTCATTAATGCCGCTTCCGAGGGTAGCGCAAGTTAGTTCATCCATATCCAAAACTCCATCATTATCATCATCAATATCTACCACATCATAAATACCATCTTGGTCTGTATCGATACTGACTTCAATTTGAATCGCTTTAGCACTACAAAGTCCTGCCGTATCACAAGCAATAAGTGTCAAGTCATAAACATTATCAGTACCTGCATCTTGCGGACTGTTATATAAAACGGGTGTGCTAACAAAATTAATGACTCCCGTAGTTTGATTAATGGTGAATAAACTACTATCAGCACCTGATAAGTCCAAGGTAATCAAGTTAGTAGTCTCTGTGCCTACTTCATCCAACACATCAATATCAATCACCATAGAACTCGTATTATCCTTATAAAATGTATCTACAGCATGGGTAAAAACAGGTGCCTCGTTAGGACAGACCGAACTACTAATCGGAACAGGCGTCCCGTTCGTTAAACAACCATAAAAAACATCTATTTCACCATATTGATTTTTGTCTACTGAATTTACATTGCCACTAATGTCAATTAAAGTACTTCCGCTTGCGGCACCTCCTGTAGCAGGTGTGAAAGAAAAACCATAAATAGGAGGGGTAGGAAAATTTAAGGCATCCCCTGTAAAAACAACATACTCTTCAAAACCCATAAGCGTATCATTATCAACATGATGGTAAGCCCAAGCAATTCCTCCTCTTGCATTTGGTCCATTAGCGTAGAATCCTGTTCCATATTTTACATTTTGGGGAGTAGTGGTAAAAGAATCATCTGTTTTCCAAGAACCTAACGGGCATCGAACCAATTCATCATTATAAACAGCATGAGAACTTGTACTTGTTCCACCAGAAGATAACTGAATCTCTGAAATTAATAATCGATTGCCAGCTTGATTAAATTCCATATCTCCTACAGGATAACTACGGCCTATCATAATTTCCTCTTTATCAGAACTAGTGATAAAACCACCAGAATTATCTAATTCTATAGACCGAATAGAAGATTCATTCGCATTTCCATATAAAGAATAAAATACTTTATTATCTAGCTTACTATAGGCAATACCCACTACCATCTCCACTCTAGCTGTTGCGGTTCCATTAGCCGTTCCTGGATTCATATAATCAAAAATTTCCAACACATTACCATTCGCCATATCTATTCGATAGATTTTTCCATCGTCATAATTGGTCGCAAAAATTTGATTATGAACCAAGTCTAAATCCAAATAGCCAATTCCCAAAGTTCCCGGTAAACTGGCTAAGGTCGTTACATTTCCTGTAACCCCATCTATCTTATAAATTCTCGCTGCGGAGGCAGCTTGTCCCCATATTCTGGTATTTCCAGCATATATATCTCCCGTTGTGTTATCAACGGCAATTGCCATGATTCCGTCCCCACCAAAATCCGAAGCAGGCCAAGCTTGAATAGTTGGTACTGTCCTCCAATTAGTCCCTCTAATGTTTGAAGACCAGTAGCCACCTACTGCGGTCATATCCTTAATGGCAACTGTTTCATTGGCAGGCCGACAGGTAATGACAGCATAACCTGGTTGTAGAATAGTACTCGATAAATCAGGGCAAGAGGTACTCATCGAGACCATGAATAAATCAGCCTTATAAGTTGAAATTGCTTCGGTTTCTACTAAAGTTTCTGCCACTTCTGCTTTCATCCTATTCAGCATTTTAGCAAAAAAACTACCTTCCGTTTTAACACTAAAAGCAGTCAAAGCAAATAGTCCTAAAAATACAAAAGCCCATAAGCTAGTCTGCTTACGAGCAATACGCATTTTGTCTGCCAACTTGTGCAGCGTAGATGACTTTTCCATAGAAACTTTTTTTGAATTGTCCTCCCGAGTAAAATTCTGATTCATGATGATTACCGTTTGTT
>CAZXYA010000477.1:0-7352 GCA_964644655.1 uncultured Saprospiraceae bacterium
TGCTGTCTTTTTGCCTTCATACATCGTTGCTAAAACAGTCATTTAACCAGTTAAATTCCTGTTTTAGCGCCTCATCTGAAAACAAAAATCCTAGTCTCACTCTGTAGCGGTCATTTCTGCGCAAGCCCTTAGTTTACAGAGCAGTTGTTATCAGCAATCGCTTTATTTGTATTTGTAAGTTGAAACAAAGATTCATGAACGTGCAGTTGCTAAACTACTTTTCTTTACTTATTTTTTCGGTATCTTTTTTATTAATGCCTAGCCCACCTAAAATCTATCACGTAAAAAAAATAAAAAAACCGATTCAGGTAACCGGAAAAGGTAAGGATAAACAATGGAAAAAGGCAAAGCAACTATGTGATTTTTCTTTTCCTTGGCAAGATAAAACGCCGCCAAAAACGAACTTCAAAGCTTTATACGACAAAACGCATTTTTATTTTTTATTTAGAGCTACCGATGCCAAAATTATTCAAAAAGAAAAGCGTTTAAAAGAAAGGGCAACTGTTCATTCAGACAGGATCGAACTATTTTTTAAAGACTCAAAGGATAACAAACCCTATTATTCTTTAGAATTAGACGCTTTAGGCCGTATTTTAGATACGAAGGCTAATTTTTACCAAACAATAGATGTTGCTTGGACTTGGCCTACGAATGAATTACTAGTAAAAACAAGTATTGATCCATCAGGATATTGGGTAGAAGGAAGTATTTCTTTAGCCTCTTTGCGAACACTCGGTGTGTATAAAGAGGATGGCATTTTGCGGATTGGCCTATATCGTGCGGATTATATAATGACCGCAGATGGCAACATCCAGCCTCAATGGATTAGCTGGGTACAACCAGATTCCAAAACTCCTAATTTTCATATTCCATCTTCTTTTGGGGTTTTAAAATTGATGGATTAAATCTAATAATATGATGTACATAAAACAATTTCTAGGTTTAGCTGCCTTCTTTCTCTGTAGCTCAATCGGGCTTAGTCAAGATCAAAAGCCAGCTTTTTCAAGTATGGATGTATTTGAATTAGAATGGGCAGAGCAACCTCAGATTTCTCCAGATGGGCAAGCGATTGTTTATATTCGTAGAGGCATGGATATTATGACAGACAGGCGGCAGTCTCGATTATGGTTGGTCAATGTAGATGGAACTAATCATCAAAAACTATCTGCTATGGATGTAAATGAGGGAAATCCTACCTGGTCACCAGATGGTCAACGCATTGCTTTTACCGCTTCTACCAAACAAGGATCTGAGTTATTTATTTATTGGTTGGAAACTGGCAAAGTGGCTAGGATTTCTCAGTTAGTCAATGCTCCAAGAGGTTTGGCTTGGTCGCCAGATGGACAGCAAATTGCTTTTTCGATGTTTGTGGAAGGGCGAGAGTTATCTTTAGTAAAACCACCTAAAAAGCCTAAAGGGGCACAATGGGCAGCAGCGCCTCGAGTTACCTCTCGATTAAAGCATGAAGCGGATGGATCAGGATATATGAAACCTGGTTTCTCGCATCTTTTTGTAATTCCTTCGGAAGGTGGAACTCCCAGACAAATTACTAGCGGGAAGTATCAACATCGATCCAAACCAGTATGGGGGAAGGATGGGCAGTCTCTTTATTTTTCAGCTAATCGAAGTGACGATTGGGAATATGATTTTAGGAATTCAGAATTGTATCAAGTAAGTATTGCAGATGGGAAAATATTACCCTTAACGGACCGAAGAGGACCAGATTACAGTCCTGTTATTTCTCCAGATGGGCAAAAGATTGCTTATTTAGGCTATACCGATAAAACACAAACCTATCAAAATACCTTACTGTATGTGATGAATAAAGATGGCCAAAACAGTCAAGCCATTAAGGTACAATTAGATCATGGTATTGCTAAACCAACTTGGGATGCCAATGGAGCGGGACTTTATTTTATGTACGATGAATATGGTAATACCAAAATCGGGCACACAGATTTAAATGGAAAAGTGACCAAAATTACTGATAATGTAGGAGGGACAGGTATCGGTAGACCCTATGGAGGGGGCTCCTATTCTTTGGCTAAAAATGGGACAATAGCTTTTAATCATACCACACCCTATCATCCCGCAGAATTAGCAGTTGTAGATGCAAAAGAAAAAAAAGCCAAACTAATTCGACCTTTAAACGAAGACATTTTAGGGCAAAGGACTTTGGGGAAAGTAGAAGAAATTTGGTATAAATCATCAGTAGACGGTCGAAAAATACAAGGATGGATAGTTAAACCGCCTTTTTTTGACCCTACTGAAAAATATCCCTTATTGGTAGAAAATCATGGTGGACCCATTTCTAATTATGGTGATCGATTTTCCCCCGAAATACAATTATATGCCACCGCAGGATATGTTGTTTTTTATCCAAATCCTAGAGGTAGTACTAGTTATGGCGAGGAATTTGCCAACCTTTTATATCATAATTACCCAGGAGAAGATTATAATGATGTAATGGACGGCGTAGATGCGGTAATAGAGGAAGGATATATTTATGCGAATCAACTTTATGTAACGGGTGGTAGTGCAGGTGGCATCATGTCTGCTTGGATGATAGGAAAAAATAATCGTTTTAGAGCCGCAGCGGTAGTAAAACCTGTGATGAATTGGATTAGCAAAACTTTAGTAGCAGATAATTATTATGGTTATGCCAACTCTCGGTATCCTGGGCAACCTTGGGAAAAACCAGAGGTTTACTGGAAATTTTCTCCACTTTCTTTGGTAGGAAAAATCCAAACACCTACGCTAGTGATGGTTGGTACTTCAGATTTGCGCACACCTCTTTCGGAAGCTAAGCAATTATACCATGCGCTGAAGTTGCGAAAAATTGAGACCGCTTTAGTAGAAGTGCCAGGGGCTTTTCATTTCATTGCCAATCGGCCCAGTCAGTTGATTACAAAAGTAGAACATGTTTTGGCTTGGTTTGAACGGTATTAAGTTAGCTATCTTTTTTTACTTGATCTTTTTGAGAAAATTACTGTATTAATGACTCGAAGACTCCCTTTATTTTTCTTGTTTATTATTATTTTATTTGGAAAAATTACTGCCCAATGTCCTGTTATTTTAACAGATGACCCAATTGAAGTATGTGGTAGCGGTGGCACAAGTGCTAATATTGAAACAACAGGAACTATTTTAAGTGCAAATTGGTCACCAGCCATTGGTATGGATAATCCTTTTATTTTAAATCCTACCTTTATCACTCCTATTGATACGACTTATATACTAACTATTATAGGTTTGGATGCAGACACTAAGGATACCTGTGAGGTTCAAAAGTTAATTGACATCAAAGTAACGGTCTTTGAGTTGAAAATTACTCAAGATACGGTAGCATTGCCTTGTGGAGATACCATTCGTTTGTCAGCAGAGGTGATCCCAAATGGTAGTTTTTTTATTATAGATTGGGAAACAGCAGATGGTCACTTTACTCAGGGTAATCAGAGTTTAACACCCTTAGTTGATGAAATAGGACAATATAATGTGAATGTTATTGGAACACTAGGTCGAATTGTGTGCAAAGATAAAGATTCTTTACAGGTTGTTTTGCAAAACGATGATTTGTCCATCAGTCCACCTGAAAAACTTCATTGTAACCAATCAACAATTAGGCTAACTGTTGCCGATCAACTGGATACAACTGCCTATTTGTATAATTGGGCAACAACCGAAGGTCAATTTGTAGAAAATCAAAATCAATTGTCAGTTCTTATCAATCGCCCAGGTATTTATGAAATATCTCGAACCAATTTATTTGGCGATTGTAAAACTACTGCTACCACAGAAGTAGAAGAGGTTGCGCCCTTTGAGGATTTCTCGATTAAACTAAATGAACAAGATTGTGAAGCAGTAGGTAAACTTTTCATTACCAATATAGAAGGTGGACAAGCACCTTACCACTACTCTATTGATAATGGAATTACTTTTCAAGATTCATCAAATTTTGAGGGATTAACAGCGCTTAGTTATGGAGTATTAGTAAAAGATGGAAATGGTTGTGAGGTTTCAAAATCGGTTAATTTTACGCCATCCTCTAATTTTAATCTATCTTTAATTCCTTTTCAAGAAGTAGAAAAAGGAACGACCTTTCAAATCCCTTTAGAAATTGCGGATAATGGTGCTTCTATTGAATCCATTCAATGGTGGCCAAATGTAGGGCTGAGTTGTACTGATTGTCCAGATCCATTTTTAACCGAGTATAAAAATAGGCGTTATGAAGTGACCGTAATAGATGATAAAGGTTGTGAGCAGCAAGCAAAAATTGAAATTGCTATTCGTCTACCAAACCTATATTATGGACCTACCGTCTTTTCGCCCAATGATGATGGACAGAATGATGAATTTACGATCTTTCTCAATACCAAATTTGTTAAACAGGTTAAAAATATGACGATTTTTGATCGTTATGGCAACCTTATTTTTCAACAATCCGCATTAGGTAGTAGTACCGAAGTTGTAATTTGGGATGGGCGATTTAAAGGTAAAGCTATGCCCGTCGGAGCTTATTTATACGCTGGGGAGCTGGAATTATTAGACGGTGAAACTGAGCGATTTAGTGGTACTTTAAACTTGATTCGTTGATAATTACCATTCCCTATCTGAAATATACATATCCAATTTTTTAACTAAGTCAAGATGAGGTTTAATTGCATCTCCTTCTTCTTGTTCATTTCGGTCGATACTATTTAAAGACATGTTTAATAAGTGCTTAAGTTCAGCAAGCGTAAAATCAATATCCACTTTTATTTGCTTATCGCCTATCTTTAGGATTCGTTTTTCCATGATTGTGTTTGCAATTAAATAAAGTTAGTAGTTTGGAACGATGGGTTTTTACGAGGAAAATCATTGCAAAGTTAATGTATTGCAATAAAAAATATGTAAAAGCTAATCTTTTTTAGTAAATAACCTATTTTTCAAGTAAAGTATAAGTCAAAATCATTTAAGGGAGTAGAAAATAAATAAAAAAAGAAGCAATAATATCATTATAAAATTGATTCCATATTGTTATTAAGTCTTGATCAATTATAAAAAGTAATTCTCTGACAAATCCCTCCTAGGCATTTCGTAGGGGTTTGTCAGAGAACCGAAAAATTTAAGAGCTTGTTGGGAATTTATCCTTTAGGCTAAAATAAACGCTCAACAAGCTCTAATAATTATCTATAAAATAAAAGGGAATAAACCGAAGTTTATCCCCTAATATCTTTTATCTACCCCCCAGCGATAAAAGACATGACAAATATAAAATAAATAGAAACTCTTTTTAGAATCTATTTAACATTATTGTGACACATAGAAGTAGCTAATTTAAGTCATAGAGACTTTATATATTTAAAAGAAAGTTGCTTTAATTACTGATGGACCTAATAAAAGGCGTATTGTTTTTCATGAATTAGTGTAAAAAATATACTTATTTCATGAAGTTTGTGACAGATAACGGATGGTAAAATCTTCTTTTTTTAAGTGATGTTAATAATTTATATTATTTTTAAAATACTAAAAATTAAAAATTTGTCATTCAAAATTAGCAAAGATATTGACAGAATAACCACTTTAAATAATCTTTTATGAATTTAAGTTACACTTGTGGCATTAGTGATAAACCACTATTAGGGATTACGATTGGCGATCTTTTAGATCAGACTGCTGCTAAATATCCAAATAATGAGGCATTAGTGGTAAAGCATCAAAATATTCGCTATACCTATCGCCAATTCCAACAAAAAATAAATGAATGTGCTAGGGCGTTTTTAGCCATTGGTATAAAAAAAGGAGATCGAGTCGGAGTATGGGCACCCAATTGCGCAGAATGGACAATCGTTCAATTTGCGACTAGTAAAATTGGTGCCATTCAAGTTAATATTAATCCAAGTTATCGAGTGCATGAATTAGAATATGCCTTAAATCAATCTGGTTGTGTCTGCATCGTTACTGCCACTCAATTTAAAACTTCTAACTATACGGAAATGCTTTACGAGTTAGCTCCTGAGTTGAAGGATTGCCAATCTGGAGCTTTGGTTGCAAAAAAGTTACCTCATTTAAAAACAGTCGTTCGATTACATAGTGCTGCTTCTCCGGGGATGTATAGTTGGGAAGATTTATTGAATAAAAAAGAATCGGTTAGCGAGACCACATTAGCGACGAGGCAACAATCGCTTTCAGCTGATGAACCTATAAACATTCAATATACAAGTGGCACGACGGGTTATCCAAAAGGAGCAACTTTAAGTCATCATAATATTCTAAATAATGGTTATTTAGTAACCGAAATTATGCGCTTTACCGATAAAGATAGGTTAGTGATTCCAGTACCGCTTTACCATTGTTTTGGAATGGTAATGGGCAATTTGGGTTGTGTAGCTCAAGGTGCTACTATTATTTATGCCGGAGATGGATTTGAGCCAGAAGCGGTTTTAAAAACAGTAGAAGAAGAAAAAGCAACAGCACTTTATGGTGTACCTACTATGTTTATAGCAGAATTAGAACACCCCAATTTTACTAAATATGATTTAAGCACTTTAAGAACAGGAATTATGGCAGGTTCTCCTTGTCCTGTAGAAGTAATGAAAAAAGTAAACACCTTAATGAATATGCAGGAAGTGGAAATTGCTTATGGGATGACGGAAACGAGTCCTGTAAGTACTCAAACTAGACATGATGCCCCTTTGGATAAAAGAGTAAGTACTGTTGGTCGAGTTCTGCCACATACAGAAATAAAAGTGATCAATCCAGAAACGGGACAGGTCGTACCAAGAGGAGAAAAAGGCGAACTTTGTACGAGGGGCTACTGCGTCATGCTAGGCTATTGGAACGATGTCGAGAAAACCAAAACAGCTATAGATGAAGCTCGTTGGATGCACACAGGTGATTTAGCGGTGATGGATGAAGAAGGCTATTTAAATATTGTTGGTCGTATTAAAGATATGGTGATTCGTGGAGGCGAAAATGTTTATCCAAGGGAAATTGAAGAATTTTTATACCAACATCCCAAGGTAAGCGATGTTCAAGTCATCGGAGTACCAGACAAACGATTTGGTGAAGAAGTTATGGCTTGGGTAAAATTAAAAGAAGGAGTGACTTGTGCATCGGATGAAATAAAGGATTTCTGCAAAGGAAAAATTGCGCATTATAAAGTGCCTCGCTATGTGAAATTTACAGACGAGTTTCCAATGACCGTTACGGGTAAAATTCGGAAGATAGAAATGCGAGAAGTTAGTATTAAAGAATTGGGGCTAGGTGATGTAGCTAATATTGAAACAGCCTAGTGCTTTGTAAATTAAAAATTTTGATTAATAACTGATGTTACGCACAAGCACCAAAGGTGCGACATATATTAACATGGG
>CAZXYA010000478.1:0-7348 GCA_964644655.1 uncultured Saprospiraceae bacterium
GCTAATCGTTCGACTTTAAAGAATCTGCATTTATTTTTATCTTACTACTAAGAATAGACATACTATTTTTATTGGTTTGGCTAACGGAAATTTTAGCTTGAAATATCCTTATACTGATTAGAGGAATAGAGGGAAAAATGTCAGGTAAGATTTTTTACTACATGAAGCGTTAATATTCTCCGATATTTGAGATAAATAACTATTTTCTTCATGTAACAAAAAATATATATACGATCATTATAGGAGAATTAAAATATAAAAAGTAAATTTGCTACTTTAGATTTTAATCCAAATAAATATAATGTAAAAAATAATTAATAAAGATTTTTATTTTGAATAAAAATAAAAACTTCCAAATGAACAAAATGCACTAAAACTCAAAAAAACCTCTACTCAATGAAAAAAAAAATCACAGTAGACCTACAAAAAAATAGAAGTTGGGGCAATGCTTTTAAAAAAGTACCTGGCTGGGACTTAGAAAAGATAACTGCTGCCAAGGTAATGGTCGTTGGCGCAGGGGCTTTAGGGAATGAAGTAATTAAAAATCTTACCTTATTAAATGTAGGACATATCTTAATAGTTGATTTTGATATTGTAGAATATGATAATCTTGCCAAATCAATCCTCTTCAGAGAATCAGATACAGGAGCAAAAAAAGCTCATGTTATAGCAAAAAATCTAAAAAAAATTAATAAAGAAGTAAAAACAATGTCTATAATTGGAGACATTGCTACTGATGTTGGTTTAGGTGTTTTTCGTAGAATGGATGTTGTTATTGGCTGTTTAGACAATCGACTTGCAAGAATGTTTATCAATAGACATTGCTTTAAAGTCGATAAGACATGGATTGACGGTGCACTTGAGAATTTAGCAGGTCAATTTAGTGTTTATGCCTATGATAAATCTTGCTATGAATGTAGCCTCACCGAAGAAGCTTGGGATATTATCCATTTCAGAATGGGATGCCCCGACATCGCAAAAAGGAATGCAAGTCAAGGCACTATTACAACTACTCCTATTTCTTCTTCTATTATTGGTGCCTTCCAAGTCCAAGAAGCGCTGAAAGTAATTTTTAAAGATGATAAAAATTTAATGCTTAAAGAAGCTTTCAGATATAACGGGGCAAATAATTCCTACTTAAAATATAAAAAATCTGGCTTAACTAAAAGATGTTACAGTCATGTGTCTTATGATAAGATCATTGAAGTACCTAATTTGTCAAATAACAATACGCTTAATGAGTTATTAGCATGGTTAGAAAAGTATTTTAAGTCCGATGCGGTCAAGGTATTATTGGATGAGGATATTGTTCTTCAAGTAGCCACTTCAAAAAACCGTAAAAAATGTTCCACAGCTATATATAAAAATCACTTATTAGAAGCTAAAGAGGTACGCCAATTAGTTCGAGAACCCGATGAGGATTTACATATAATTGAAAGTACAAATATCATAGACCGAACTTTTCCATTACTTAATAAAACCTTAAACGAAATAGGTATTCCTTTTTTAGACATTTTGAAAGTCGAAGCCAATAGAGACATTCATTTTATTGAATTAACTGGAGATTTACACAAATTTAAATTTAAATAAAAGAAACATTAAATGGATAATATAGAAATTATTGTAAGAGTCTTGCCATCTGGTGACCAAGTGACTTTAGCACTTGACCAATATACAAGTGGCAAAGATATTAAGCAGGTCTTAATTGATCAAGATATTGCTCCTTCTTTGGATAGTGAAAGTAAACGCATCATTTATAAACTAATTTCTAAAACTAGTACTCAGGAAATTGGAGATCAAGAAACTTTGGATGATGCAAAAATCAAAGCTGGAGAAGAATTACTGATGGTGCCAGATATGGTTGCAGGTTAATTTTTTTATTTTAAAATATTAATTTTTATGGAGGTTACATATAATTTTGATGATCCTTTTTTTAAAAAGGCTATTTATTATGAAGGTCTTGCTAGAGAACATATATGCATTTCCCAATTAAAAAGTGATAAAATAAAGTGGCGTGTCAAAAAAAAAGAAACTCATCTTAATATTCCTACAAAGTATGAGGTAGACTATTTTGTAAAAAGTATTATTGGTATAAATGCTGATCAATCTCCCATTTATGGGGAAAAACATACCGTAGAAATAAGTTTTCCTGCTAAATTTCCTTTGGAAACTTACATTGCCAAGACTACTACTAAAGTTTGGCATCCTAATATTAGATGGGAGGGTGGAAGAATCTGTGTAAATAATCGTAGGTTTGGAAGTGGTTATGATTTATTTTGGTTGCTAGTAAGAATTGGAGAGATAATCCAGTATAAAAATTATTTAGCAGAGAATGTAAAGCCATTTCCAGAAGATCCTACAGTTGCAAAATGGGTTTTAAATTATGCGGAACCCAATAAGATAGTAGACATCAAAAACAAAATAGCGGTTGATAATTCTAATCTAATGGAATATACTCCTCCAAAACCCTTAGCAGAAAAAATTATCATCAAAAAAATTGTTAAATCTGAGAATAAGCCCAAAAAGATAACTATCAAAATGAAGAAGAATAACCCCAAATAATATGGCCTTATGAATATTAAAAAAAAATCACTCCTTATTTTCTTAGCATTTTATACTGCTTTTGCATATGGGCAAGTAGTAGAGGTAGAATGGCATAAATCATCTTTTGAATATAAGAATAATTTAGGGAGAACTAAAAAAGGTGATGTATCGGTTAATTTATGGCGAGGAGCCCAAGGGGCAACTAAATATATCAGCCATAAAACCAATACGTTACATTCATTAGATTTTAGAAATACCAAGAAAACGATATATGTTGCATTTACTAAACTTAAATTTGGCCGCAATAGTAAAAAAATCAAGCTTGTTGTAAAAAAGGATTGTATAAAACCTAAGGGTGTTATAAAGTATCACCAATCATTTCATGAATTTAAGCAAGGTGAAACAAGGTTAATAATCCCCTTTTCAGTTAATGATAATGGTGAAGGCGAAATAAAAATTAGCTATGATATAGTAAAAGAAAATTCAAATAATCTCAATGATTGGAATTGCGATAAAGGGGAAATTACTTTTAAAATTAATGCTTCAGGATTTCCCATAAATTCCGAAAAAAACAAAAAAAACTTAGTAGATAATACTAATAGCACGAGAAATAGGAATGCAAATTCAGTCATTAAAAAAAAATGGGATAGCTTAAACAAAAATAACTTAACTGAACTATGTGCTTTTTATGCTCGCTACTCTAAGACTTCATATGGTTCAAGCGCTAGAAAAAAAATAAGACAACTTGATGAATTAGCTTGGAAAAAAATAAAGAAAGAACCCTCTACCATAGCGTATCGTCAATATTTGAGTGATTTTGAAGAAAATTGTGCTCTAAGAGGTCGATATGTGAGACAGGCAAAGACAAATCTTAAAGATTCTTCCATATTGGATGAATGGGAATCTTTAATGGAAGCCAAAGATAAAGAAGGTATTATAGCTTTCATGAATGGAAACGAAGTTTATCGGCAAGATGCAATGAATTTCATTAGAGATATTTTTCCTATAGTACCAAAGGTAGAAGAATTGGAAAAAAACAAAAAATATCTTCTTTCCTTGGAGGATACCATTTTTGCTCCTCGATATAAAAACATTTCCTTAAATGATGGAATAGTAAAGATTGATGATTCTAATTGGCTAGAAGCAAAAAAATTAATTGTCGAACTTAATAAAGGCGGAAGCTATAAAATTCAAGTTGAAGATACCATTGGTAGAATTTCTTATTTTGATTTTGGATATAATTTCAAAGCAAGCCATAAGAATATTGCACAAGATTATCAAATTCAAATAGAGGGAGGTGCTCCACCATATCTAGTAACACTAACAGATGATGCTAATGTTGAAGTTTGGAGCGAAGAATTTAACGAATCTACAATCTTATTAAATAAAGAAGACTTAATTAGTAATGGAATAATAGGTTCATTTGAAGTATCACTAAAACATTCTGCTGATAACCTTGATGGAATTACTTTTGATCAGCAATTAATTATTGAAAAATCAAGCTCGGTTCAGATTATATCATCCATTATATGGGGTATTTGTATGCTTGTTTTATTCTTACTATTGCTCTTTTTCCTCCGAAAAAGATTTAAAAAACCAATTTTGTCACTAATATCAAAGCCAAATGAATTTTCACCATCTTAGTAATGACGAAAAAATAACTCCCGCATTTGGTTTTTCAATTGAATGTTTTTGTCATAGGTTTTTAACCCATTACAAAAAAAATCATTTGAAAAATGCGGAAGTTATTTTTTCGTCGTCTCTTAATATTAAATTCTTTGGAATTTTACTACTACTTATTTTCTTTCCCTTATTAATTAATGGACAATCCAACTGTTTGGAAGGCTGTAACTATACCTATATTTTAGATGGTGAAAAAAAATCTTTTAATTACCAATTAATTGTAAGTGATGATTCGGATATAAGTTTCCTAGACGGGAAGTACCTTATTAATTCTAATGGTAAAAGTTCTATTAAAACTAAATTAGTGTTTGATGAATTTCCTGAAAATCTAACCCTCTTATTTTCAAAGAAATGGAATAGTAATAAGAAAAGAATAAACGTAAAGTACAGTTGTCGAAAAATTAAAAAAAGTGATGCCATTAAGGAGGTAACCATCTTTTTTGAAGATTTTAATGAACTTTCAAATGGGGTCATTCATTTCGCTATCTCAAAAGACAACTTAAGTTGCAATGATATAGCATCAAATAATTCTCTTCCTTTTACTTTTACTTTTAGTGAAGAAATCTTTAAAAAATATTTATTTCAAGAAGATAAAAAAGCAGTAGTAGATACTATAGAAAATAATGAAATCACAACTACGGCTTCCACAGATTCCTCTTTAGAAGAAACGATAAAAACTGAACAACTATTAGATACCCCAGTTATTGCTTTAAAAGAAAAGATAGTAGATACAATAGGAAAAGAAACAGTTGTTGTAGATAGACCTGTTCCAGACACTTCTACTAATGAGAATGACACTTTTGCTTCAATTAACCCTCCCACTACTCCCCCTCCACCAGTTGTTGAGATTGAGGCAGAAAAGCCTCTAGTTGTAGTTCCTAAAAAAACAGCCGAAGATAAGTTATGGTCAAAAACTAAACGCGAAAATTCATTAGAAGCATTTTCTGCATTCAAATCTAAATATCCAAACTCTAGGAAATATGGTAAACTTGTTGAGCGGGCAATTACCAAAAAAAGAAAAGAAATTGCTCAGCAAAGTGAAATAGACATCGAATACCCATTTAAAGAAATAGAAAATGGATATGCCATCAATTTGAAGAATGTTTTTAATCTTCAAGTAGATACCATTCTCCATTCAGAGGCAACTTATAGCATAAAAAAGCAAGCGTCTAAAAATGAATTCATTAGCACTTTATTTATTACCAATATCGAAAAAAATAAAAATATTGAAGTAAAGTTAAGTGATTCCGAAAAACCAGATAGTGTTAGATTTATATCAATTCCTTTAGGAAATAATTTGGAAGTATTGCCTATAAGCTATAATGAAGATTCTTCTAAAATTCAAAAAATAGAATTCAAGGAAGGACAAAAACCATATACTATTTACTTCATCAAAGATGGTATAACCCTTAAACGACAACAGGTAAACACTAATTTTTGGACTCCAGAACCTGAATACTTTGAGCAGCATAATTTAATAGGTGATATTCAATTTAAAATCTCTGATTCAAGGCAGTCTGTTCCTTACACGAATAAAGACTGGAGCGTAAATATACCAGAGAAACCAGACTTGAAACCATACTGGCTAGGAGGGCTAGCTCTTTTATTAACCATGCTTGTATTTATTTATCCGCAAATGAAAGAGGCTAGAAAAAAACGAAATAGAAATCAGTATAAAGCTAAACGGTCTGATCAATTGCAAACCCATATAGAAAAGGTAAATTTACACAAAGAAAAATTCACCTCGGATATTCAAGAAATTATAGAGGAAGGAGGAAATGAATTTGTTGTAAAAAAATCTGTCCAGAATATGAATAAGGCAAAATTAGGTATTCAAGTCATAGGGATCAAGCGTGCGGCATCTAAAGCAAAAAAATACCTCAATGAAAAATTACTTTATAAAATAATTAATCAAGAAATTGTTTTTGAATTTGATGCTCGTGTCCTCTGGGAAGACACTATGATTTCAAGTGTTTATTTTACTCAAAAAAGCATAAGAAATTTAGATGCTTTTTTGCAAGCAGAAAATTTGAATCCCATTCAAGAAAAAGATGACCAAATTCCAGAAATAGGAGGGATTTTATTAGGACGACCGTTCTTAATAAAGAAACAAAATACGTACAAAGTTTTAGTGGATGAGTTTGTACCCATTGACCCAGAATACAACGATAGGTATCAATTGCAGTTTAGCGCCCAAAGCATGGCTAGAGATTTAGGGAATATTCAGGAAAAATTTCCTGACCTCATGCTAGTTGGGTGGTTTCATACCCACCCTGGACATGGTTTGTTTTTATCAAGACCAGATTTAAGAATACATGATTCTTTCTTTAAAGAATCTTACCAATTTGCTATGGAAATAGACAGTATGTCACCCAGATTAGATACTGGATTTTTTACAAGAATGAAAAATGGAAAAGTTAATAACAGAAAAAATCTCATTACAGACACCCAATGGTATTCTTGGTTAGATGCTGATTTAAAATAAAAAATTTTTGAAAAACCTTAGATATGAATATTATTTTTTGTGAAAACATAAAAAAGAAGTTTACGCTGCTAATCTTCTTTCTATGCCCTTTTTTCCTTTTGGCTCAGCAAGGTATAAATATTAGTATTAATGAAATAACCGTTGAAAAAGGGGGCTTAAATTTTTGGGTCAAATGTTCTGAAAATGGGAAACCTAAGAAGGGAATTACCAGAGACCAATTCAAAATCATTGAACAACTTACTCAATTCGACTCTGTTGCTTTAATTCCTGATGAAATTCAAGATACTACTATTTTTAGAGACAAAAAAGTTGATGTTATTTCTCATACGGTGTCGTTTTTACTTGATTTGAGTAAAGAGATGAATGATACAACATTGGATAAAGCCAAGACTATTATTAAAAAGATTATAAATAGAACATCCTCCAACTCCAGTTTGCAATATCATCTAACTACTTTTAATGAAAATATTATACTAAACAGAAAAGTTATTAATACTAGCAATATAGATTTTGTTTTAGATAATATTAAATGGGAAGATAAAACACCGATTTTTTTTCAATCTTTAATGGAAGAATTAAGGCACCTTAAAGGTATTGAAGGGGCTAAATCATTAATTATTCTAGGGTCTGGTAAAA
>CAZXYA010000479.1:0-7346 GCA_964644655.1 uncultured Saprospiraceae bacterium
ATATGTCGCACCTTTGGTGCTGATTAATTTTTCTTTGCGTAACATCAGTTATTAAAAATAGGGATGTAGGTATTGGGGGCTTCAAAGTCAAACTTTGAAGCTCTTTCTCGTTTATTTTGTCCCAAGTAATTGGAATTAAATGCGTTTCTCGCCCCATATTGGAGTGCCCATCTCGGTCATTTCGCTTGCCGAGTGCGACCATATACCAACGTCCGTCGGGTAGTTCCACCATATCCGCATGCCCCGTGCTATGCACCCAATTTTTCTTGGATAAATGTCGAGAAGTTAACACAGGGTTTCTAGGATTATTTTCATAAGGCCCTTTAATTTTATCACTTGCCGCCAACATCACCGCATGATTGTGCCCTGTTCCTCCTTCGGCGATTAATAAATAATATTTGCCATGCTCCTTGTATATATGTGGCCCTTCCACACAACAACCACCGCAAGCCCCTAGCCATATAGAGTGTCTTTCTCCCTTTAATTTCCAATTGTCTAAATCCAATTCCTGTACCCAAATTTCTCCAATACCATTAGCATTGGGGCGACCAACATCATGTGTACCCACAAAATACACCTTCCCATCATCATCAAAAAATAAATCGGGGTCAATGCCCGGTGCGCCTTCTATATGATGTGGGTCTGACCAAGGGCCTGCTGGATTTTCGGCAGTAATAATAAAATTAACCATTACCCCAGGTTTTCCCTTTTCCTTTGGACTATAGACATTGGTGACAATTATGTAAAACAAACCATCATGATAGCGAATGGTAGGTGCATGAATCCCGCCATTTTGTTGCACATCCCATAGATTGACGACCCCTAATCCCTGTTCTTCTCGATGAATGCCATAGCCTATTAATTCCCAATTGACCAAGTCTTTGCTATGATGAATTGGTAAGCCTGGGAAATATTCAAAAGTAGAATTGACAATATAATAATCATCACCCGCTCGACAGATAGATGGGTCTGGATGACCGCCTGGGATGATGGGGTTGATGAAGGTGCCACTTTGTGCGGTTAGTAAAATTGGGAATAATAAGAGTGCGTGTCACTTTACATGATAAATGGCACTATTCTTTCCCCGATAAATGACACCCTCGTTAAACGTTATAAAAAAGGGCGTGTTATCCACTTTATGAAATTTTGAATAGTGTAACGCTTTTTTGAAACTGAAATCCGAAGTATTTTAAAGGGTGATTGGTGAGAATGAAAAGTAACAAAAAACGAGGGTTATTTGTTAATACATAACACCACATAAAGGATGAGTTATATTCTCTTATTTTTCAATTAGTTAATTAAAATATATATTATTAATTATTAATCAATTGTTAAAGTAAAAAAAAGAATATTATTATTATAATCATAGTTATAAAAAAAGCCATTTTATCTTTATTTTCCTTATTCATTCTTTTTGATTTATAAGATTTGTATAAAGAGCAAAGTAATTCTTTCTAAGAATAATTCTTAGGATTATTTCATTTATAATTTAAATGAATAGACGAATTTACAAAATTTTGATTCTTTTCTGTTAGAGTGCCATTTATCATGTCAAAAAAAGGGTCATTTATCATGTAAAGTGACAATTTCAGGGCCACTAAATCCTTAAAATTGTAATGGAATGAGGAATAGGGTTACATAGGAATCATCGGAAATAGTGTAGATATAATTTATTTTGTTGGTAGTTCTTAATTTTATAATTTTACTCAAATTAAACTAATTCTATAGAAAATGAAAACTCTAACACTTCTTTTAATTCTCGTCTTGTTATATAGCTGTTCAACGTCAGAATCTCATGACGCTCCTAAATATTTTGAACTTGTGAATAAAGCCATAAACTAGGTCAAATATCAGAAACATATTTCCTAAAAGGGCTTCAAAGTCAAATTTTGAAGCCCTCTCTCGTTTTATTTTGTCCTTTATATTATGGGAAATGAGGCAACTTACTTTTACTGCAAAAAAAGAAAATTTAGTTTAATCTTTAAAATTTAATGTAACTGTTCAACATGTTTAACAATATAGCTTATTTTCTTACCATTTAAGACATATAAGTTTATTTAAGTTTCCAAATAAAACCAACTATATGAACTTAAATAACTATTCCGATTAAAACTCCGATTGAAAATACGGAGCAGGTTACGGAACAAGTTATGGTAGAAAAAATACCTATTTCTGATTTTGATAGTGGCTAGTTACAATTTAATTTTCTTCTCCTTCAAAAATCTGCTCATAAAGCGCCCCTCGAAATTTATCATTCATCTCATACCCAGGTGCCTGCACAAAATTAGCCTGTGATAGAATCACTCCTACAAACTCCCGTTTAGAGTCTGCCCAAAAATGCGTACTTTCATAGCCTCCACCAATCCATAAACCTTTATCTCCCTGGCCTTTAATCCACATAGAATCCCCACTAATCCAGAGATTATAACCATTATACCCATAAGCATTATCCAATTGGGTATGCGGTGCATAAATATCTTCTACGGTGGCTTTATCCAAAAAGCGATGTCCATTTAAGGTACCTCTTTTCACCAACATTCTGACAAAATCAGCATAGCCATCTGCTGTACCGACCATGCCTTCTCCTCCTAAATAAAGCGGATGAGTCAAATCATAATCTGGCACATCTGGCCCAAAAATATCTAATTCTCCTTTGTGTGCTTGGCGCAAAGTGGAATCTTTACCTGAAAAGGCAGGTGGTAGAACGGAAGGATTGGGCAAGCCATATTGTAAACCTGTAATACCCAATGGTGTCGTCACTCTTTCTTCAACTAATTGCTTTAAATTTTTGCCCGTTGCTCTTTCCGCTACTAAGCCCAAAACGGTAGTATTTGTCCCATAAAAATCGGTTGTGCCAGGTTGTTGGACCAAAGGCAATTCAGCAATTTTCTGTAGAAACTCATCCGTATTTTTAGCTTTCGGCAAATTTTTAGTGGCTACTAAAGAATCTAAACAAGCGATGCCTGTAGTGGCATAATAAAATCCAGCTTCATGATTTATTAAATGCAAAACAGTCATCACCGAATCCATTGGCACTAATTGATAGGGACACCCCCCATCTCTTTTACCCCATTCTAATTGGGCTAATTGTTGTCCTTCTTTGGTTACCGCCACTTTTAAATTTTCAAACTCTGGAATGAACTTGGTAACAGGGTCATCAAAATTCAATATCCCGTCTTCTATCAAATCCAAAGCCACCGAAATGGTAATGATTTTACTCATCGACCAAATGCGTACCCATGAATCTTTATTAATCTCGGTATCAGGCAATAAAGTCTTATTGACTTTGCTATGTTCATACAATACATTGCCTTCCAAATCTTCTAAGCGAGCGTGAATAAAAGGGTAAAAGCCTTCATTGACGTATTTATCTAGGATTTTGTCTAAGGCTGCTGGGTCGGTAATAAAGTTTTTAGTAGCATTATTGTCTACTGAATGTTCCGCAGGTTTTTGACTGTTTTGACAGTTGACGAATAGGAATAAACAACTTATTAGTAGGATGAAATTTGATAGGTTTTTCATGATGTATTTTACGTTTTGTTTTAAGATTTTCCGACCCACACCTCATCCATCCAAACAGGCAATCCTTCTTCATATCCACCAAAGATAAAATCAGCGGGTTCTTTTTCAAAAGGGCGCATACTATCATAGCCGCCACCATCCCAAGTACAAATATAAACTTTCATCCCTTCCAAAGTTTCTGGACGGCCAATCGTATTGGCAGAAAAATGTAATTGGATGGTGTTTTTTTCTGGAATGGTCGTAATAATCGGTTTTTGCGGCATTATTTCTCCACTTACTTCTGTGGTAGCACCATTGGAATTATACAAACCTGTATTCCAACCTGCTGCTGTAGCATGATAATCCCAATCAGCCCCTTCTGGCATATTTCCATTAATAAGCGGTAAAGCAGTTGCCCCTTTTTGATTAGGCAAATCAATAAAAATATTTAGTTGCACATGGTCAAAACCATTCGTTGGATTCCAAACCGTAGTGAGTGGTTCGACCATTTCAACGTCTAATCTAAAATTATTTCCTGTGGTATGAATGCTTACCTTTTTAATATCCATTTGTCGATGAAACGTTTCATGAGTAGGATACTGATAAGCATTTTTTGGGCCTAAATCATCTCCCGTTGGGTCAATTTGAGTAGCATATAATTTTTCGGGTAATTGCAAATCAAAAGGCTGTTTGCTAGATAAAATCATTCCAGTAGGACCATGCTCAACTGCTTGCAGATAATGATTGCCGTTTTTTAAATTGCTTAGATTGATTTTGGATGCCCACGTTGTTCCAGAAGTTTCTATTGGTATTTGTTGTGCTAAATTGCCATCAATTAATAAAAAGAGCTTACTTCCTTGTTGTAAAGTGCCTTTAATCAAAACTTCAGATTGACTAATTAGCTTGGTTTTTATGGGAGTAATAGTCGGTTTTGGAAGACTTTTAGCTACAGTTTTATTAGTAGGTTTTAAGCTAAAAACCAATCCTGATTTAGGAGGTAATTGTAATAAATTGATTGCCCCATTATTAATGTTAGCCTTCCAATTATCTACCAAAGAAAATTCTTCTATAATTTCCACAGGTTCATTATTCTTAGTAGCAATCGATATTTCATTGGTTAAAATCGGTTCATCTAAAGTATTAAACGCTAAATATAAATCTTTTTCAGGATGCCCTAATTTGACTAATAGTAGACCGGGGCAAGTTTTGCTATCTACCAATATTTCAATTTTACCACTTCGAGTAGCCGTTTGTTCTTTGCGAAAAGCAATTAAATTTTTAATAAATTGAAAATCTTTGGTTTGAGTATCCAACAAGTCAAACATCTTTTCTCGGTCTTCTAAACAACCTTGTTCCGTACCTTGCCAAATAACAGGAATGCCTGGCAAGGTCATCAATAATAACATGGCTTGCCGATAGGCATCTTCCGTTGCAAAAGACCTAAATCGAGGCATATCATGATTATCTATAAAATTCACCGATTGCACAGGATTCGGATAATGTTCTTGGTATTTTTCTAAGCGATAGGCCAATTGGGCGGTTGGTTCGCCTCTTGCGATAACTTTAGTAATGGTTTGTTGCAAAGGAAAATTGAGTGCACCATCCATTTCTGGTTTTTCGGGTGTTCCAATAAATGCTTTGGATTTTATCTCTGCTTCATCATTAAAAGGTTTGGCGGATACCCATGTTTCTCCGAAGGTATAAAAGTCTTTACCAAGGGTTTTGGCAAAGGGTTCAATGCCCAATAAATCATCTTGTCCACGGTGCATAAAAGCATTAAAAAAATCATGTTCCACATAAACAGGGGTATCAAACCGAAAGCCGTCCAAACCTGCTTCTTTCACCCAAAATTGATAAGCTTTAATCAATTCGGCGCGAACAACTGGATTGGTTGTTTTTAAATCATCCAACATCCCCATTTGGTAAGTTAAGATTTGACTTTCATCCTGGTAATCGCTGATATAAGGCGTGAAATTATAAATCCCTGCTGCCAAATGTTCGGGATTATTAGGGTCATTTTTATCAAAAGGGGCTTGGGTCGGTGCACCAACTTTTGTATAATATTTTATTGGATTTTTTGCTTCATAGCCACCTTCATAGGAAAAATAATTTCCCGTATGATTGACCACTATATCCTGTATTAAATACATGTCCTTTTTATGAATGGCATCTGATAAATTCTTTAATTCATCTAGCGTACCAAAATGTGGGTCCGTTTCCATAAAATGACTCGCCCAATAGCCGTGATAGCCTGTAAAATTAGTATCTGGATTCCACCATTGATTGGCAACTGGTGGCGTAAACCAAATAGCATCTACGCCTAATTCTTCCAAATAATCCAAATTTTGTTGGATTCCTAAAAAATCCCCACCTTGGAATTTTCGATGGTCTTTTGGGTCATATTCATTGGTGCCAAAATCGTTATTTTCGGGATTGCCATCGGCAAAACGGTCGGTCATTAAGAAATAAATAACTTGGTCTTCCCAATTAGGAGAAGGGACATGTAGGAGTAGCTTATCTGTTTTTTGGCAAGAAAAAAAAGAACATAGCACAAAAAATAGGAATAATTTTTTCATAAAAAGTGGCAGCGTTTTGAAATAAATCTTACTAGTGGACTTTTTTTAGGACACAGAGCGCACAGAGAAGACACAAAGCACACTAAGCGCTGATAATCAATTACTTATAACTCTGTTACCTCTGTGTCTTCTTCGTGTACTCTGTGTCCAAAAGCATTTTGTCCACTAGTGAGGAAATAAATACCTTGAGTCAAGCTACTTATTGAAGGATAGAGGGTCAGATAAAAAACCAACGTTACAAAAAAATACAATATTATCTAATTCGTCAAATTGGTTGCTAAGTTTTTTAAAGCAACGGATTCTTATAATCTAAACCAGATTACCTATTTATCAAAGGTTTTTCGTCTTTTTCCAAGCCTCAATTTTCTGACTAAATAATCCTACTAAATCAGGGTTTTCTTCCACCAAATTCTTATCATTATTGGGGTCATTTTTCATATCGAATAAGCCAACTTCATTTTCCGTTACATTCCAACGAAAAAACCAATTTTTGTCTCTTAACCAATAACCTTCAACAGGTCGCCCCATTACATTTAGGGGATCTCGATGCGAAGTAGTATTTCCAATAATGACTTCTCTTAAAATAGTTTTTGGTTGTTCTATAACTTTTTTATATGACTTTCCGATGTATTGAATAGGGATTGGCAAGCCTGCATAATCTAAAATAGTAGCAGGAATATCAGCACTATGCATTAGTTGATTGGTATTTTCGAGTAATTTAAAATTTTCGGAGTTAGGATCATTAATAAATGTCCAATCAGAACCTTGAAATAATCTCTTTTCATCATACAAATCGTTAATGAAATATTTGCTCCCAATGTGAACTGATTTACTAAAGATTTCCCTTGAGGTAAAGTTATTGACTTCATTAAAATGTTCAGAGGCAATTCGATATTCACGGTATAGTTCGATCATTTGTATTTTTAATTGCTCATTTTGTATAAGATTTATTTGGCCTGAATTATTCAACTCTTCATAGGTACTCATTTGCATCACCAAGTTTCCAGAATAAAAACTTTGCATCTGAAGAAGTTGTTTGAATTCTTCTTCCGTATTTTGTGTACTATTTCGTGAATAAATCCATAAATCTTGTCTTTTTGTTTCTTTATATACTTTAATCTACCATTAAGATACGTAGTATCAGCTGCGAGATCTTTCTGAAGTCTAAATAAAAATGTCTTCTCTAATTTTCTTTCTTTTCTAAACTCATTTGAATTATTAACTGATGTTACGCACTAGCACCAAAGGTGCGATATATATTAACATAGG
>CAZXYA010000480.1:0-7310 GCA_964644655.1 uncultured Saprospiraceae bacterium
AAGATATAAACATCTTTACCGTAGGGAAATATGTACTTTAAAGGATGCTTACAAATCTAACAGATTTAGTAAATCTCGATTCTCTTAAAAATAATAAATTTAAAGATTTACTAAGTAGTTAGTCAAGTTAATGGTGTCGAATAGAATTTGGATGAGTTTTGGATTTATACTAGGCAAAAAATAATCTGTGTAGACGACCTAGGAGGATTGCAAACGGATTTAACGGATTAACGGGATTTAAACGGATTTTCCTTATAACGTGTATTATCTTTTTGCGTAGGTTTTTTTTTTCCTTTTCCCTACTAAAAATTTATCAAATCGTCTATTCTCGGGTAGCTATTTAATCACTACTCAGGCAAGATGCCTAAGCTACTTAAAAACTCCTATTTTCTTCGTAATATTGCCGCTTTCCTAACCAACATTTCACAAGATGAAAAGAATCAGTCTACTTCTATCCCTTTTTTGTTGCGGTTACCTTCTCTGTTTTTCCCAAAATCAATCGAGTCTTTCCTTGACAGAAATCATGAAAGGCAATCATTTTGTAGGACATCTACCACAAAATATTTATTGGGGAGAAAATAGTCAAGATATTTATTTTTCGTGGAATCCTGAGGATGAATTATTGAATAGTTTGTATTACACAAATACAGAAGGAATTGCACCACAAAAAGTAAATTTAGAAGTTAGGAAAACCTTGCCGTCCGCTAGAGGAGGGGTTTATAATAAAGCTAGAACGGCCAAAGTCTATGCTAAAAATGGCGATTTATTTTTGTTGGATATTGCCAAAAATACGACTACTCAAATCACCAATACTTTTGCTAGAGAAAGCAATCCTATCTTTTCTGCGGATGAACAACAGGTCTTTTTTCAATTAGACAATAATGCTTTTGCTTGGCAAATTGAAAGCGGAGCGATTACCCAATTGACCAATTTTAGAAAAGGCAATGCCAAACCAAAAAACAAAAAATTGAATGCTCAGGAAAGTTGGCTAGAAGAAGACCAACTTGCCTATTTTGATATTTTGCAATTAAAAAAAGAACAACGGGAAGCTAGAGAGGAACAACGAGAAGAATTAGCGCCTAAACGTCCTACTCCAGTTTATCTAAAAGGTAAAAATATCAGCCAAATTCAAGTTAGTCCAAAAGGACGTTTTATTACTTATCTATTATCCAAATCGCCAAATAGTAAACGGACTAAAGTGCCAGATTTTGTCACCGAAAATGGGTATTTGAAGGATTTAAATTCCCGTCCAAAAGTGGGCAGCCCTGGCACAACTTACGAAAGAGGTATTTATGACAGTCAAAAAGATACGGCTTATTTGATTGATACCCAGCAAATTGAAGGTATTTTTGATAAGCCAGATTTTTTAAAAACCTATGTCCCAAAAGACAGTACTTATTTTCCAAAATATAAAAAAGCTAGAGCTGTCATCATGTTAGCGCCTATTTTTAATACCGCTGGTGATAAAGCGGCAATGGTGATTCGGTCTATGGATAATAAAGACCGTTGGATTACGGACTTGGACCTAGAAACAGGCGCATTAAAAACACTAGACCGACAAAGAGATGAAGCTTGGGTGGGTGGCCCTGGGATTGGAGGATGGAATTTTTCTAATGGTAATATTGGTTGGATGCAAGATGATTTCACTTTATGGTTTCAATCAGAAGAAAGTGGTTATTCGCACCTTTATTGTTTGAATACGCAGAATGGCAAAAAGAAAGGGTTGACCGAAGGCAATTTTGAGATTTTAGCTGCTCAATTGTCGAATGATAAAACCCATTTTTATTTTAGTTCAAATGAGGTTAGCCCAGCAGAACATCATTTTTATAAGATGAAAGCAAGTGGAGGAAAACGGGAACAACTCACTTTGATGGAAGGAAATAATGACGTGACGCTTTCCCCTGATGAAAAATATTTAGCCATTCGCTACTCTTATTCCAATAAGCCTTGGGAGTTATATATCATGCCTAATCAACCAGGAGCAAAAGCCAAAAAAATTACTGATTCTACGACTGATGCTTTTAAAGCCTATCCATGGCGAGAACCTGAGTTGGTTAAATTTACGGCAAGCGATGGAGTCGAAGTACCTGCCAGATTATATAGAGGAAAAGAGGGAACGACAGGAAAACCAGCTGTCATTTTTGTGCATGGTGCAGGCTATTTACAAAATGTGCATAAATGGTGGAGTAGTTATTATCGAGAATATATGTTCCATAATTTATTAGCAGATAATGGCTATACTGTTTTAGACATTGATTACAGAGCAAGTAATGGTTATGGAAGAGATTGGCGAACTGCTATTTATCGGCATATGGGTGGCAAAGATTTAAGCGACCAAATAGATGGTGCAAAATATTTAACCGAAGAATTAGGCGTAGATAAAGATAAAATAGGGATTTATGGTGGTTCTTATGGTGGCTTTATTAGTATTTTTGCGTTATTCAATCACAACGATGTCTTTAACTGCAGTGCAGCTCTACGATCGGTGACGGATTGGGCGCATTATAATCATGGGTATACGTCCAATATTTTAAATACGCCCGTTCAAGATCCAGAAGCTTATAGAAAAAGTTCCCCACTTTATTTTGCGGAGAATTTTAATCAGGGAAAATTAGTAATGCTACATGGAATGGTAGATACGAATGTTCAGTTTCAAGACGTTGTTAGACTTTCTCAGCGACTGATTGAATTAGGCAAGAAAAATTGGGACGTGGCTATTTTCCCAATGGAAGGTCACGGTTTTGTACAATCCAGCAGTTGGGCAGATGAATATCGTCGTATTTTTGAACTTTTTGAGAATAATTTGAAATAATAAACAAGGTAATGGGGTAATGAGCTGATAAGGTAATAAGGTAATGAGTCCTATAAGTATGGAATAACTAGATTATTTCGCTTAACATGCTCCTAACCTCATAACCTCATAGCCTCATAACCCTCTCTACCGCATAACCTCACATATATGCCAGCTTGGTTAGTAGCTATTTTTGAAATTTTAAAATTTACCATTCCTGCCTTGATTATGTTTTGGGCAGTACAAAGTCTATTTAAGCAATTTTTGCAAGGACAACAGCAAATGCGTTTGATGGAAATCAAGCAGCAGCAATCGAATACGACTTTGCCTCTGCGGTTGCAAGCTTACGAACGCTTGTCTTTGTTTTGTGAACGAATTTCTATTCCCAATTTAGTGATGCGGCTCAAAACGGAAGGGATGCAAGCGGGCGCTTTGCGAGTTGCCTTAATGCTAGCAATACAGCAAGAATTTGAACATAATTTGACTCAGCAAGTCTATGTTTCTGAACAACTATGGGAAATCATTAAATTATCTCGTACAGATACCGTAAATGTAGTGACTTCAGTAGCAGAAGGAGTTGACCCAAAAGCAGACGCCAATGAATTGGTCAGAGCGCTTTTTGCAGCTATCGAGACTAGAGAAGGTTCTCCTTTGTTAACAGCACAGGCCGCTATTAAGAAAGAAGCAGGGCTATTGTTTGGCTGATTTTAAGTCATACAAAATCAGTTGAAGAACAAATTTATTAGGTCGTTCTTTTTTGCCCAACGGATTTTTCCTCTATCATTCTTATAGTTGGGCGGACGAAAAATAAAAATCGTAACCTGTAATTCGCTAAAAAAACAAAAACTGATGTTTGTAGTTTTCAACTACAAACCAATATTTCAATGAGACTGTCTCAAAAGCCACCTTTCAGAAAATGCAACCATATTTTCTTTTACTATATAGACATTTAAGTTCATTTAAGAGAATACTATATGGTCTTAAATGACTAAATGGTAAATAAATTGTGTGGTTCATTTTGAATTTTATGTTTTGATACAGCCCCATCAACTCTTCTTGGTCACTTAAGTACCAACACACAATTACTATTCATTAACTGCCAAATTGGTGGGCGCTTAAAAGCTAATAATCAGCATTTTACAAAAACCTACCGTAAATACTCAATAATTTTTTCAACCACAAAGTTCACTTAGACTACAAAGTAAAAAACTATGTGTTCTATGTGGACTTTGTTACCTATGTGGTGAAATTTCACCCGCTATTGAGTATTCACAATCTACCAAAATCTGTTCCGTAACTTGCCCCGTATTTTCAATCGAAGGGTTAATCGGAATAAACTTGGTGGTTACCTACACCATAATTAATTATGATAAAAATCAGCATAAAATTGCCCATAACAATAATTTTTTTTTACCCCCTGTAACTTTTTGTAACCCTCATCCGTCTTAGCACCGAAATTTTCACAAAAGAGGAATATCTAACAATTTTTTCTATCGACAAAACAAGAACTTCAGTAGATGTTTTTTTAGAAAAATTAAAAATAATCCTAATTTGTAAAAATGAATGGAGGCGGTATCAAAATAAAAAATAACTTTTGAAACCACCTCGACAAGCAAAAGAAATCACCCGACAACCTGTTTTGCAGGTACAAGTTTGACAGCTAGTCGTTCCGATAAATCTGGACGGTCTGCCATCTAACTTCTAAATTAAACGTAGTGACTGTTACAGAATACAATCAATGTGTAAAAGAACATGCCGATGGCATTTTTCGATTTGTGCTAAAACAAATAGCCAATCGAGCAGATGCAGCAGACATTGTACAAAACACCTTTGAGAAACTCTGGAAAAATCGAGATAATGTAGCCTCTAAAAAGGCTAAATCTTATGCTTATACCGTTGCTTATCACGATATGATAGATTTAACCAGAAAGCAAAAATTTGTAGGAACTTATGAACATGCACCAGAGCGGGTGGAAAGAGATTTTCAACAACAAATGGAAACGAAAGAGTTAATAGATAAAGGTTTAGCGGAGTTAAGTGATATTCAGAAATCCTTGATTCTCTTAAGAGATTATGAAGGATACACTTACCAAGAGATAGCAGAAATTTCCGAATTATCTATTTCGCAAGTTAAAGTGTACCTTTTTAGAGGTAGAAAAAAATTACAACAAGCGATTAACCGATTGAATAAAGCAGTATAATATAGCGTAGAGCAAAGAGCAAAGGGCTGAGGACAAAATGTTCAAAACCCTTTGCCCTCTGCTCTCCGCTTTAAGCGATAAAAAATGACCATAAATAAATTTAATTACGAAGCTTTTGCCCTTGATTATCTAGAGGGAAATCTTTCCCCAGAAATGGTAGAAGAGATGGAGCTGTTTCTAAAAACACATCCAGCAATTGAGTCAGAATTATCGGGCATGATGGAATTCGTGACTTTGAAACCTGATGTATCTATTGTATATGAAGAGAAGGAAAGTTTATTGAAGTCAGAGCGAGTTGTTTGGCTACAAAAAAGATGGATTCGACCTGTAATGGCTGCTGCAAGTATTGCTTTGTTATTGATGACTTATTTTATCGGCTATCGAGCAGGCGTAAACAATCTAGAAACACCAATAGTCGTAGTAGATGAAAACTTAAATGAGGAGCAGGAATCGGATGTAATCATCGGGGAAGCAATAGAAAAAACACCAAAAGCAAATATTGTTAAAAACAATAGTCCGCAAAATAAGGAGGCGAGAGAAGTTAAACGAACATTAAAAACACACAAGCGAATTAATAGAAGCAACCAAACTATTGAACGGCCGTCAATAGCAAGGGAGCAAACAGTAGTCTTCAATCATAAAAATAGGAATGACCCAACTGAAAAAACGCCTATTTTAATAATAAATCCATTGCCATTGCCGCCAAATAAAGCGGAAGAAATGCAAATGGAACAAATTACGACTACCGTTCTAACTACCTTAGCAACTGCGAGTCCAATACAGCTCCACCTTAATAGCACAACCATAAATGCGAATGATTTGGAGCATATACTAGTAGCAGATTTACCATTAGATAAAGAAAAACTCGCTAAGCAGTTAAAAAGAAAAAGAACCTTCAAAGATTTTCTTGGAAAATTTCCTGTAAACAATTTAAAAGAAGCCTTGATTCCTTCTTATTATCGAGAAGAGACGACAGGGCAATAAACTTATTAGGTATCAGATTGAGCGTAGACAAACCAGATACCTAGTGGTTCTGGAATTAAATTGCTGACAGTTTAGAAGGATTGTCAGTTGTCAGTTAGATTTGTAACTAGGGAACTGACAACTCTTCAAATTAAACTGGTATTTATTTAATCCCTAGACCACTAGTTCCTACTACCTAATACTCAAATTTTAAAAATCAACCGACATGACCTTACAAAAATCAGACTTTATTAAATTTTTCTTTTTACTTTTTATGATTTGTTTTGGTAGCCAACTAATGGCACAAGACCAAGAAACAAATACCAATTCAGATACGGATACCAGTATGACCAATGATGAAGACTTTGAACGAAGGTGGAAAAAAAAGGAGACTCGTTACCATAATTGGGGGATTCATTTTGGCAATAATTGGGATAATGATTGGAACAACGATTGGGATGATGATTTCCGAGTAGGTTTACTAGACATTGGTTTCAGTACTTATTTTCATGATGGTTCGCTGAATTTGCCCGCAGAATTAGATAATTTTGACCAAATTTATGGCGGCTCTTTTAATTTCAATTTCCATGTTATTAGACATCGTTTACCTATTATCAAAAATCATGTTGGTTTTGAATATGGCTTAACCCTCTCCTGGCAACAATATAGATTCGCTAATGATTTTAGAATTTTAGAAGATACGATTCCTTTTACGGTAGTAGATGATGGAACAGAATATAGGAAAAATAAACTAAAAACTACTTTTTTAGAAGTTCCCTTAATGTTGACTATTTCTCCAGGCAAGCGGAAGTTTTTTTACATTAGCGGTGGGGTATATGGCGGGGTATTGCTAGGTGCTAGACAAAAACTAAAAACAGATGATGGAGATAAATTTAGAATTAGAGATGATTTTAACCTTAATAGTTTTCGCTCTGGAATAATTGGAAGAATTGGCTTTGGACCATTCGCTTTATATGGTCAATTGGCTTTAACAGATTTATTCAAAGATGGACAGGGACCAGAATTGACTCCTTTTAATATCGGAATTTCTATATTGGATTTCTAATTTGAACAGTTGTCGATTGTCAGTTCAGGCTGACCGTAAACTACTGATTTGCTAAATCTAGCAGATTTAGTATAGAGCGTCAGTTTGAAAATTGATATTATTGATCTTAATGATGTATCTAGAAATCCCTGCCTGCCGCAGGTAGGCGTTGGGAAACTAATCCGTTGGGCAAAAAAATATTTTCAACGGATTAATTTCCTAACAGATAATTATTAGTTTATTACCTGACCATCTATAAATCTTTTTCTGTTTGATAACCAAGAATTTAGATTTACTAAATTTTGAAAAT